>CAMWXO010000004.1 GCA_947178245.1 uncultured Porphyromonadaceae bacterium | reverse complement strand
CCCTCGACCGCGCCTCCTACGGCCAGGTCTTCTGAATTAGAAAGGCTGAAGTTTCCTAATAAGGTGATTCTTGTAAAATTCCTCCTAAATTTGGCGGAATGATGTAATTTTATTACTTTTGTGCTTGAAAAGGTGGTGCATGACATGTTGGTAATTGCTTGAAAAGGTGGCGTTATTATGCATGTTGAAGCCTTGAAAAAGTGGTGATATAATATGAAAAGAAAGATTTACAACAAGATTTTGCAATGGAAAAAGCAATGGAACGGACAGACGGCATTGCTTGTTGATGGAGCAAGACGTATAGGCAAGAGCTGGATTGTTGAGGAATTCGGTCGAAATGAGTATAAGACATATATTCTTATCGATTTCAATAATGTCAGGAAGGAGATAAAAGAACTCTTCGAACTCTATCTGACCGACCTTGATACTTTCTTCATGCGTCTTAGCCTATATACCGGCATCCGCCTGTATCAAAGAGAATCGCTGATCATATTTGATGAAGTTCAGATGTATCCCAAAGCACGTGCGGCCATAAAATATCTTGTCAATGACGGTCGTTACGACTATATTGAGACGGGATCTCTCGTGAGCATAAACCATAATGTCAAAGATATAGTCATTCCGAGTGAGGAGATCCGAATAAACATGTATCCCATGGATCTCGAGGAATTCATGTGGGCCAATGGTCAAGAAATGCTTTTCGACTTTGTCAAGACACAGTACGCGTCATTATCTCCCCTTGGGCAGCCACTCCATAGGCAGATGATGGAGTCATTGAGAACCTATCTACTGGTAGGTGGTATGCCTCAGGCTGTGCTCAGTTTCGTGGAGCATAAAGATATGAGAGAGGTTGATGCGATTAAGCGTAGTATACTGGCCCTTTATAGAAACGATATCAGTAAATATGCCGGCAGATCAGCTCCTAAAGTTACTCTCCTCTTTGACAATATTCCTGGATTGCTCCAGCAACATGAAAAAAGACTCAGGCCTTCCAAAATACGAAAGGGAGCCAAAATGAAGGACTTCTCAGAACCCTTGTTTTGGTTGGATGAAAGCCGTGTAGTCAATTTATGCTGTAATACAACTGAGCCATCTGTGGGTTTGGCTTTGAACAAAGATGAGTCAAAAGTGAAGATGTATATGGCAGATACGGGACTACTGGTGTCCATGGCGTTCAGTGCCGGAGAATTAGAGCAGCAAGGTATATATGAGAAGATACTGCGAGGAATACTTGAATTCAATAAAGGTATGCTGATAGAGAATCTGGTGGCTCAGATGCTTCGTACGTCCGGACATCCTCTCTTTTATTATACATGTTCCTCCCGAGAAGACGCTGCCGACCGTATGGAGATTGATTTCCTGATACGCAAAGAGAAAGTTACGAGCCGTCACAATATATGCCCCATTGAAGTGAAATCATCCCCACGTTACACTCTTGCTTCTCTTGAGAAATACAATAAGAAATACCATAATTATCTCGGACAGTCATATATACTTCATTCTAAAGATGTGGAGATAAAGGATGGGTTTGTTTATCTTCCTTTGTATATGGCCGGTCTATTATGAATCATGTTGTAAGAAAATAGCTGATAAAATCGCTGACTGTGTCAGCATATAGTGCGAGATTGAGCCTGTAGCCTCTGATGACATGTCGAATATAGCATCTGTCGAGTCAAGCATATCTATCCGTGAGATTGTCATTAAAGCCCGCGCCCTCGACCGGGCTTCCTGCCTCAAGATGAACTCCCTCGCCAGAACCATTGCTTTTGGCCTTTAAATTCACTTAAAAGCCGGTTTTTGTCTTCAGACCCGAACTTCACCGAGATTCCAAAAGTTATTTTGTCTCCAGGCCCGAGCTTCAGCGAGAATTCAAAAGTAAATTATTGGCTCCGGAGGGTGAGGAAGGCGGCTGCTGAGTGTGGGCGGGCAGCGGGTTTTTAAGACAAAAACTAACGCTGTGCGACTTGTGTGAAAATCATTGCAACGGGTATAAAAATTATAGAAGAGGATTCTTCTTAATTTTGTAGGCATGAAACGTATGTGTAAATCCTTCGGTTTTTTGCCTATTGTTGCATTGGCATTGTGCTTCTTTCTCGGCAGGTCGGCCCATGCTTTCAGCGACATTAAGGTCAGGCTGCTCGATCAGCGTGAGATGACAGCTGAAAACTACTCCGCCATCTGTCAGGACAAGGAGGGCTTCGTCTGGATAGGGACGGATGCCGGACTGCTGCGTTTCGACGGTGTGCGCTGCGACCGCTATCATAACGACGAGCGGGATCCGCGTTCGATCAGCGACACGAAAATAGTGAGCCTCCTGTGCGACTCGAAAGGAAGGGTGTGGGTTGGAACGGTAAGCGGCCTCAACTGCTACGATCGTGCTTCCGATTCGTTTCGCCGTATAGTCCTTCCGGGTATGTCGCTCAACGGCTACATTTCCGATATTGCCGAGATGTCTGACGGGAAGATGCTCTTTGTGGTGTCAGGCATCGGGCTCTATCGCTTTGATCCGGCCCGCTTCCTTGCCGATAGGCTTCCGGAGGCTGAGAGATATGAGTTCAATTTCGACAATGACCGGGGTATAAACAGAATACTCGGCATGGGCGGTGGCGGCCTGGTCTTCACGACTATAAACGGTGAAGTGCTCCATCTCGACGGGAAGGGGACGATGCGGCAGCTTGCCAAAATCGACGGCAACGTGACGCAATTGTTTCCGGAGAATCCGGAGAATCTGATCGTTACATCACAATATGAGGCGTTTCGCTTGAATGTCAAGTCGAAACGCCTTACACCCCTGAAATTTGAAGGCGGAGCCACGATAAAACTCGCCGATATATGCCGCGCTAACGGGGTGAACTATTTCGCCACGGCGGGCAACGGCATCTGGGAATGCCGCGAGGGAGAAGACGTGATCCATCCCTCCGTCCATTTCCATTGCCCGGCAATCAATCTGTCTTATCTCAAAATAGGGTGTATTTTCGCCGACCATGCCGGCAATCTCTGGTTTGGCTGCAACCACAAGGGGATTGGCCTCGCGTCGGGCAAGAAGAATTCTGCCTTCAGGCATAAGCTTCTGAGCCGGCTTCTGAGCGAGGAAGGAGGTGCGGAAGTCACCTGCATGAAGGCGATGCCCGGTGGCATAGTGGTGGGCCTTAATAATGGAAAGGTGATCATGCTTGATTCCGATGCCGCCGGCGTCAGGAAGTCGGTGATATCGCCGGGCAATCCGGTGACTTCGCTCGCGCCGGCTCCAGATGGCAACATACTCGTAGGCGTGGCGCGTGAAGGCGTATGGAGCCTCGATGTCAGGAGTGCTTCCATATCTCGGATTATGAAGCCGGCGGCTCCTTATCCCGGGGTAGTGGTGTCGGTAGCCGGCAACGGCGCCATAATCGCGGCTTTCGGCGAGCTGGGTGTGGTGAGGTATATTCCTTCCACGAAAGATGAAAAATGGTTTTATCCTGCAGGCGGAAGCAATCAGCTTTCCTGCTCCTATTATGCCGGAATCAGGACGCTGGCCGACGGCAAGGTGTGGATAGGTGGCTACAGCGGTATAGCCTGCTATGATCCCGAGACAGACGGACTCGTGCCCATCGACCAGTCTCCTTTCCTCAAAGGTGTAGTGAAGGATGTCTGCGACTTTGACGGAGGCATGCTTATAGCCACCGACAAGGGGCTGATGCGATATGACGTGAAGAGGGGAGTGCTCGGCAAGTTCACGGTGTCGGAGGGATTACCCGACAATGATGTCAGGACACTCTGCGGCGACACCTCGGGCGAGATTTGGGTGGGCACGATGAAAGGTCTGGCCTCGGTGGGCGGCCACCCGGCCAAGGTCAGGGCATTCGGAAGCCGCTGCGGGTTTTCGGCGTCTTCCTATATCTTTTCCGACAGGATTCACGGTTCGGGGCGCATGGTGATAGGCGACTATGAGAGCCTTACCGCGTTTAATCCCGATTCGGTGGGGAGCGGCGGATTCACGGGCGAGATCAAGATTACGGGAATATTCCTGAACGGCAACCGCATCACTGAAGAGAGCATGGCGGGCTCGCGGAAGATAATCGAGGGCTCGGTGATGAATCCCGAAGTGCTGCACCTCGCATATAACAACAACGCGCCCGTGATAAGATTATCGACGATGGATTTCAGGGATGCCTCCGATCTTTGCTATCAGTGGCAGCTCGACGACGAAGGCGACACGTGGCACGCCACCTCGCCCGGAGAGTCGCATATCTATCTCCCGCCTTTGGGGAGCGGCAGCCACGTGCTGCGCATCAGGGGAGTGGAAAACGACAGCTTTTCCGATGTCAGACAGCTCAAGCTCGATGTCAAGGCCCCCTGGTATCAGTCCGGAACGGCATATCTCGCATATTCCCTCTTCGTGCTCATCATCGCCGGCCTGCTATATAAGGTGATAAAGAATAAGCGGGAAGAGGAACTCTACGAGGCCCGAATAAAGGATTTCATGGATATCAGCCACGAACTCCGCTCGCCCGTCACCCTCATCCTCAATCCGGTGGAGGCCCTGCTGAAGCAGAAGCACTCTCCCGAGACCATGACGCAGCTGCTCACTGCCAGGCGCAACGGCGAGCGGGTGCTCAACCTTCTTGATCAGCTGCTCGATCTGCGCGGAATTGAAAAGGGAAAATCGCCGTTCCGCATCGACGGCGCTGTCAAGGTGGAAGGAGATGCGGCCGAAGTGGCGACGGAGGCCGCTGCGGAAGTGGCCGGCGACTCGAACAGGTCTCACCGCTACAGGATACTGCTTGTGGAGAGCGACGAGGAACTGAGCACCTATGTGAAGCGGAATCTCGGCAACGCTTATAAAGTGGTGACGGCCGCGAGTGCCGAAGATGCACTCAGGGAGATGGGCGATAAATTGCCCGACCTTATCATAGCCGACATCGACCTGAACGGCGCCGACGGATTCACGCTTCTCAGAAGAGTCAAGGCCAATATGACCACTCATCACATTCCCGTGGTGCTCCTGAGTTCGGCCAATGGTGCCGACGAGCGCACCAAGGTGTGGAAGCAGGGAGCCGACGGCTATCTCGCCAATCCGTTCTCGATTGCGGAGCTTGAGGGAATGGTGTTCGGCCTGCTCGAGACGCGCACCAAACTCAAGGGGAAATTCTCGGGCAGCCAGCAGAGCGCAGATGCCATCAGCGCCCCCAAACTGAAGGGAATCGACGATGAGCTGATGAACAAGGTGAACAAATACATAAACGACAATCTTTCAGAGACGTCGATGAATGTAGACGGGCTTAGCGAATATGTGGGTCTCAGCCGCTCGCAGCTCCACCGCAGGATGAAAGATATCGTGGGCACAGCCCCCAGCGACTACATCCGCAACGTGAAACTCCGCAAGGCCTGCGAGATTCTGGCGAAGGGCGACGTAGACATCGCTCAGGTGGCCTATTCGCTCGGGTTCAACGCCCAGTCGCATTTCTCCACTCTCTTCAAGCGCTACACCGGCATGACTCCTTCCGAATATCGCAGTTCGGTGAGCAGCAAAGAAAGCACCTTATCCGAGAAATCGGATTTAAAAAATGAAGCAGGTTAAAGCGTTGATGCTCAATATAGCTGTTACAGATATGAATAATTATGATATATGCCGGCTCAGTCTGCGCGACGTGGCTTAAAGCATTTGACAAGATTATTGAATGTAAAAATGCGCCCGTTATATAAATTTGCGTTTCCAAACATTCATTCGCGGCGAAGCCATTGTGAATGCCACATATTACTGATTTTTTACGTTTTGCATGAATAATTAATTTCCATAATACTTATAAAACTTTTTTTACGATGAAAAATGAACATAGACTGCTACATCGCATTGCTTTGTTGCTGATCTTCATCATGACCTCTGCACTGGCGGCGAGAGCCGACACAGTGAAGGGAAATGTCACAGACGACACCGGCGAGCCCCTGATCGGTGTCACCGTTATGGTTGTAGGCGTGCCCGGAGGCACTGTCACCGACCTCGACGGTAATTACACAATCAACGTCGCTAATCCTAAGAAAGCCGAGCTCCGGTTCACTTATGTCGGAATGGAGAATTACACCGTCAAGGTCAATTCCCGCTCCGAGATCAACGTGGTGATGAAGAGCGCGGACTCATCGCTCGAAGAACTCGTAGTCGTCGGCTACGGCCAGCAGAAGAAGGCTTCGGTGGTGGGCGCCATCACGCAGACTTCCGGTAAGGTGCTCGAGCGTTCAGGTGGTGTTTCCAGCGTAGGTGCCGCCCTCACAGGTAACCTTCCCGGTGTGATCACCATGGCCTCAAACGGTATGCCCGGTGAGGAAGACCCGCAGATCATCATCCGCTCCTCATCCACATGGAACGGCAGCGACCCTCTCGTGCTTGTAGATGGTATCGAGCGTGACATGTCATCCGTTGATATCTCCTCAATCGAAAGCATATCCGTACTTAAAGACGCATCCGCCACTGCCGTTTACGGTGTGAAAGGTGCGAATGGTGTTATCCTCATCACCACCAAGCGCGGTCAGGAAGGCAACGCGGTCGTTACTGTGAAAGCCAACATGACTGCTAAGGTGGCTTCAAAACTTCCCGCCAAGTTCGATGCTTACGACACCTTCTATATAATGAACAACTCGATCGAGCGTGAGGCTGCCCTTAATGCCGCAGGCTGGAGCAACTACACTCCCGTGGCCATCATCGACAAATATCGCAATCCTCTCAATGCCGAGGAGTGGGATCGCTATCCCAACACCGACTGGGAAGACGCCCTCTTCAAGAAGAATGCGATGTCTTACAACGCATCGGTTTCCGTATCCGGCGGTACGAAACTCGTCAAGTACTTCGCTGCCGCAGACTTCACTCACGAAGGTGACCTCTTCAAGCAGTATGACAACAAGCGCGGTTATAAGACAGGATTCGGCTACAATCGTATCAACGTGCGCTCGAACCTCGACTTCACCCTTACCAAGACCACTCAGCTGACAGTGAACCTCTTCGGCTCCAACGCCACCAAGAAGACTCCGTGGGACTATAACGGCGACGGCAACTCCTATTGGGGCTCCGCCTACAAGTCGGCTCCCGACGCCATGCGTCCCATCTACTCCAACGGAATGTGGGGCTGGTATGCTCCCCGCGACGCCGACGTGCCCAACTCAGTGCGTATCCTCGCGCTCGGCGGCGACAAGACCTCGACCCATACCCGTATCAACAGTGACCTCGCACTCGTTCAGAAACTTGATTTCGTGACCAAGGGACTCAGCTTCCGTGCGAAACTCGCCCTCGACTACAGCTTCCTCGAGAACGGCCGCGGTATCAACGACCAGTATCACGACGGTCAGATGTATTGGGTCAATCCCGACACCGGCGTTGAATATCCCAAGACTCCGGATCCCAACACCGGTCTTGACGTGACAGTCAATCCTATCCTCTGGGGCTATCAGGCAGGTAGCGTGGATGTGAACCAGACCTTCAGAAGGCTCTACTACTCCTTCCAGTTCGACTACAACCGCTCCTTCGGTCAGAATGAAGTCGGCGCCCTCGCCCTCTTCAGCCGTGAGAAGACCACCGGCGGCAGCGCTTTCCCCGTATATCGTGAAGACTGGGTGTTCCGTGTGACCTACAACTGGGCTTACCGCTACTTCGCCGAGTTCAACGGTGCCTACAACGGCTCCGAGAAGTTCGGTCCCAAATACCGCTTCGAGTTCTTCCCCTCCATGTCGTTGGGCTGGATGCTCTCCAACGAGCCTTTCATGGAATGGGCACGCCAGAACAATGCGCTCACATCGTTCAAGATCCGCGCATCTGTCGGTAAAGTCGGCGACGACCACGCAGGCGCACGCCACCTTTATCAGACGCAATACAGCTACGGCGGCAATGTGCAGATGGGTACCATCAATCCCGGTAACTCTCCCTATACCTTCTATACCATCTCCCGTCTCGGCAACGAGGATATCCATTGGGAGACTGTCGAGAAGCGCAACATTGGTATCGACTACTCTTTCCTCGGCGGAATGCTTTCCGGATCAGTCGATTTCTTCAAGGACAAGCGTACCGACATCATCCTCGTCGGCAGCCAGCGCCCCTCTATCCCCTCGTTCTTCGGTGCAGAAGCGCCTACCGCCAACTTGGGCCGCATGGACAGCAAGGGTTATGAGCTCGAACTCCGCTTCAACAAGAATTTAGGCAGCGACATGCGCCTATGGGCCAACCTCAGCATGACTCATGCCACAAACGAAGTGAAGTTCAAGGACGACCCTGCCCTCAAGCCCGACTATCAGAAGAGTGCCGGACATGCCAACGATCAGACCTACACGTGGATTGACCACGGTAACCTCTCTTCATGGGACGACGTGCTCGGAAGCACCGCATGGACTACCGATAACGGCAACAAACTCCCCGGCGACTATAACATCATCGACTTCAATGGCGATGGCATCATCGACAACGAAGACCGTGCTCCTTACGGCTACGCTACAGTGCCGCAGAACACCTACAACGCCTCAATCGGCTTCGAGTGGAAAAACTGGAGCATCTTCGCCCAGTTCTATGGCGTGAGCAACGTGATGCGCTCGGTGGTATATCCCACTTTCCGCTCTACTGCCCACATAGCCTACGACGAGGGTGAGTACTGGACTCCCTGGAATGACGCAGTCATCCCGCAGCCGAGATGGGGTAGCACTATCTACAGCGGCGCCAGCGGAACACGCTATCTCTACGACGGCTCTTACGTGCGTCTGAAAAACGTCGAGATCGCATATCAGTTCTCCGGCAAATGGATGCAGAAAGCAGGTCTCAAGTCGCTCCGTCTCTATCTGAACGGCAACAACCTCTTCATGTGGACAAAGATGCCTGATGATTGTGAGCGCGGAAGTTCCGGCGACGGTGTCTATCCTTCGTTCAAGCGTTTCAACGTAGGTATCGACCTCACTCTTTAACGTAGAGGAATCAAGATATTTTCTAACGATTCATGAAATTACAGAATATGAAAATTTCAAAATATATAATAATGCTGGCTCTGGCCGCCGCTTCAGTTGGTGTGACTTCCTGCACCGACTATCTCGACAAGGCGCCTAACAGCGATATCGACGAGGCGGTTCCTTTCCAGAATTTCCGGAATTTCCAGGGATTTATTGAGGAAATATATTCCCGTATCCCGGTTATGTCGAACAATGAGTATCACACCTGTTTCAATTACGGTGAGGAAGAATACTGGGAGCCGCAGGAGTTACGTCTTTTTGCCCGCAACGTCGACAACGGCGATTTCTGGGGTTTCACCACATGCTATTACACATATCCGAGCAATGCCGGAATCAATGACCGCAGAAAATCCAATATATGGGCTAATGCGTGGTATTGTATCCGCAAGGCCAATATCAGCCTTTCGCAACTCGACAAACTTGTGGATGCAACGCAGGAGGAGCGCAACTTGATCGAAGGACAGCTCTACTTCTTCCGTGCATGGTTCCACTTCCTGATGATGGAATGGTGGGGTGGTCTCCCTTACATCGACTATGCCATCGCTCCCAACGGAAGCATGGCTATGCAGAGAGAGACATGGCAGGCATGCGCCGAGAAATGTGCCGCTGACTTCCAGAAGGCTGCCGATCTCCTTCCGGTAGACTGGGACACAACTGCTGCCGGCAAGACTACACTTGGCAACAACAACATGCGCGCCAACAAGATCATGGCCCTTGCATATAAGGGTAAGGTACTCCTCTGGGGCGGCAGCCCGCTGATGAACTGGGATTCACACGAGCGCAACAACGCCTACGCCGTATATGACGAGGATTTCTGCCGCAGGGCGGCCGATGCTCTCGGTCAGGCTCTTAAACTCACTGAGGAGACCGGCAGATACTCGCTCCTGCCCCTGGATCAGTTCAACGACCTTACAGTGGTCTTCAACTCAAAGGCACTTCCAGGTGGCACCGAGACAATATTCCAGGAGAACATGCAGGACTACGGCGGCCGCTGGTCATGGAACATGAACACCGACTTCCGTCCGCAGACTCACGTAGCTGCCGGTATCAAATGCTGGCCCACTGCAAACTACTCCAACTATTTCGGTATGGCCAACGGCTATCCTATCACTGATTCATCTGTGAAGGACAAGGAATCCGGCTATGATCCCGAATATCCCTGGAGCAACCGCGACCCCCGTTTCTATAAGACATACGTCATCGACGGCGAATTCTGTGGCACAGGTGGTCAAGGCAAGGAGGCAGCCCTCTATACCGGTGGTGACGACCGTGAGGGTGCCGATTCAAAGAAAGGTTGCTACACCGGCCTTATGAACGCCAAACTTTGTCTGAAAGCTGTTCACAACGGCAATGTCCGTGACCAGTGGGCATGTGTCCTTTCATTCATGCGTCTCGCAGATGTATATCTTCTCTACTCCGAGGCTACGGCCGTAGGCTATGGCGTGAAGCAGAATGCCGGCGGATACGGCAAGACAGCCGAGGATGCCATCAACGTGGTAAGAGACAGGGCTCAGGTGGCTCACGTGCTTCCGAGATTCACCGACACCAAGGAGAACTTCCTCAGCGAAGTGCGCCGCGAGCGTGCCGTGGAGCTGGCTTTCGAGGGAATGCGTTTCCACGACCTGCGCCGCTGGATGCTCCTCACGCAGAGGCCTTACACCCTCAAGACAGGTTTCCAGTTTGACCGCGGCCCCGGCTTCACCCAAGGCTCTACCGAGAATCAGGTGCTCAACCTCCGTGAAGAAGTTCTTCACGAGCGTAGTTATACCAACCGCCATTACTGGCTGCCTCTCCCCAATAAGGATGATACATATCTCTTCGAAGGATTCGAGCAGAATCCGGGCTGGTAATATTTCGTCTCACTTTTTTATAAGAATCATCAATGAAAACTAATCTTCATATAGGCTTAACTGCTCTCGCCCTGATGCTCGGCGGCACATCCGCATGGGCGCAGACCGAGGAACAGGACAGCCTGGTAAACATTGCTTTCGGACAGATCGACAAGAGAGACGTGATATCTGCCGCCTCGTTTGTCAACATCAACGACTTGAGCAAAAAGAATGCTAACGGTGCTCCGCTTGCCGACGTGGCTACGCATGTAGGCGGCTACAACGGTAACATCTGGGGTCAGGGCCCGCTTGTGCTGATCGACGGCGTTCCCCGCGACGCCTCGATGGTAAGGGCTTCAGAAGTGGAGAGCGTGTCGATCCTCAAAGACGCTACTGCCGTGGCCCTCTACGGTAGCCAGGGTGCAAAGGGCGTAGTCCTCATCACCACCAAGAGAGGTCAGGTATCGCCCATGCACATCGACGTGCGTGCCAATGTCGGCGCCATGCTGCCCAAGGCATATCCCAAGTATCTTGACGCCGCCACCTACATGGATCTCTACAACGAGGCATGTGTCAACGACGGCATCAACCCTCTCTATGACCAGTCCACCATCTACAATACCGCCATGGGAACAAATCCCTACAGGTATCCTGACATGGACTTCTATTCGTCGGATTATCTCCGCAGCTTCGTGACTACAACCGACATCACCGGCGAGGTCTACGGCGGCACCGAGAAGACGAGATACTACCTCAACGTAGGTCTCGACTATACCAACGACCTGATCAAATACGGCGAGCACGGAAAGTCGAACACATTCGATTTCAACGTGCGCGGTAACGTAGACATGACTATAGCCAAGTGGCTCACAGCCACCACCAACGCCGCAGTCCTCGTGAGCGACAACCTCAGCGGACGCGGAAACTTCTGGGGAGACGCCACTTCACTTCGTCCCAACTGGTTCTCGCCCCTGCTCCCCGTGGGCATGATCGATCCGAACAACGCGGGAATGCAGGACTACATCAATACGAGTACGCACCTTATCGACGGACAGTATCTGCTCGGAGGCACGACCTCCAACCAGACCAACGCCTTCTCGGAGGCCCTTGCGGCCGGCTACACACGTCAGAAATACCGCAAGTTCCTTTTCGACCTCACCCTCAACGCCGACCTCTCGAGCCTCACGAAAGGCCTCTCGTTTAAGGCTGCTTACAGTGTGGACTACAACGCCCACTACTCCGAGGCATACGCACTCGGTTACGCGGTGTATCAGCCCACATGGGGTAATATCAACGGTCAGGACATGATCATCGGCCTCAACAAGATCAACGAGGACAAGTCCTCCACCAGCGAGTATGTGGGCCAGTCCACATATCATCAGACCATGATGTTCAGCGCTCAGTTCGACTATGCCCGCACCTTCGCCAATGCCCACAACGTGAACGCAACCCTTCTCGGCTGGGGCTTCCAGAAGCACTTCTCTGCTGACGACGGCCACTCGGGAGAAGGCGGCTACCACCGTCCGAGCAACGTAAACGCAGGCCTGCGCCTGAACTACAACTACAAGCATCGCTACTACGTTGATCTCACCGGAACCGTGGTGCACTCCTCCAAACTTGCTGAGGGTAAGCGCGACGCATTCTCACCGGCAGCCACCATCGCGTGGAATCTTGCCAATGAGAATTTCATGGAGTCATCACGCTCCTGGCTCGACAACCTGAAGATCATGGCCTCCTACGCCAACCTGCATCAGGACGTGGACATCACCGACTACTACCTCTATAAGCCCGACTATCAGTTTACCCCCGGTAACGGCTGGTATACATGGGCCGATGGAACTGTTGGCGGAGCGACAGCGACATTCAAGCGTGGCTCAAACGATCAGCTTTCTTTCATCACACGCAAGGAATTCCGCGTAGGTCTTGACGCTACACTCCTCGACGGCATGATTAATGTAAACGCTAACTGGTTTAACCAGACCACCAACGGCCTTCTCACCCAGGGTGCGAGCACGATCTATCCCTCGTTCTACAACTCGGGAATCGGAAACTTCCTTCCCTACATCAACTTCAACAAGGACGAGCGCTCAGGCTTCGACTATTCTGTGACTCTCAACAAGTCGTTTGGCGACTGGAATTTCTCTCTCGGCCTCGTGGGAATGTACTTCAAGTCTAAAGCCAAGGTGCGCGACGAGAAATGGGAAGAGGATTACCTCTACCGTCAGGGACACGCTCTCGACGCCTCCTGGGGCTATATATGCGAGGGCTTCTTCCAGTCAGACGAGGAAGTGGCTACATCTCCCAAGCAGTCGTTCGGCGGTACTGTCCGCAAGGGTGACCTCAAATATAAGGACATCAACAACGACGGTGTCATCGACTCGAAAGACCAGGTGGATCTCGGCAAGCTTGGCTGGAGCGCCGCTCCCTACACCTACGGCCTGAACTTCACCGCAAACTACAAGAACTTCACCCTCTACCTCTCCGGCACCGGAGTGAGCGGAGCCAAGTTCTACAAGAGCGACGGCTACTACTGGCTGCGCGGTACCAGCAAATTCTCCGAGGTTGCACTCGGCCGCTGGACAGAGGATACCGCCGAGACCGCTACCTTCCCCCGCCTGACTACGGAAAACGGTGACAACAACTATCAGAACTCCACCTTCTGGCTCGCAAAGGGTGACTGCTTCCGTCTCGACAACCTCCAGCTGACCTACGACATCAAGTCGCTCGGAAAATGCTTCATCCACGGTATCAGCGTCTACGCCGGAGCCTACAATCTCTTCACTATCTCGAAGGAGAGGGAACACCTCGAGAGAAATCTCGGCGCACCGCAGTTCCGCACCATCTACATAGGTTGCAAACTTAATATGTAATTATCTGAAGTAGTATGAAAAAGTTATTATATACATTCATGGCCGTGGCTGCGCTTGGACTGACAAGTTGCGACGATCTTTTCGAGCCTGCAAAGCAGAATTTCAAGGATCTCGACCAGATGGTGACCGAGCCTGACTTCGCCATGGGATTCCTTACAAGGGCCTACGGTGCCCTCTCGGGATACTATAACAATACAGAATACGCCACCGACAATGCAGTGGTTAACCAGAACGGCGATGGTTTCCGCAACATGGCCACCGGCGGCTGGACAGCGTCTACCTGGACCGGCATCAACGAATGGTCAGGATCATACGCCGGAATCCAGTACTTAAATCAGCTTCTCTCCAAGATCGATGAAGTGGAATGGAGCGCCGATCCCGAGCGCCGCGCCATGCTCGCGCAGCGTCTTCACGGTGAGGCTCTCGGCCTCCGCGCCATCCTTCACTATCAGCTTCTGAAGGCCCACGCGGGTTATAATTCAGCCGGAGAACTTCTCGGTGTCCCCTATCTCGAGAGCTATCTCGGAGCCAACGACGACATGAACGCCGCCATGACGCGTCCCGCCTTCAAGGATTGCGTGGAGAAGATCATGAGCGATCTCAACAAGGCCATAGAGATGCTTCCCCTCGATTATGAAGATGAGACCGAGGTGCCTGAAAAATACAGGCATCTTACTCAGGACGTGGCTATCTACAACCGCACGATGGGCGCTAAATTCCGTCAGCTCGTGAGCGGCCGCATAGCGCAGGCTTATCTCTCGCGCGTCACTCTGCTTGCTGCAAGCGAAGGCTATGGCTCAACACTCTCATGGGAGTCTGCTGCCGAGGCTGCCGCCGACCTTCTAAAGGAAAATGACGGCATCGCCGGCATCGCCAAGGGCTCATACGAGTATTATGCCGGCAGCATCGCCGACAATAAGAATTACGAAGAGGGCAGAAACCCTGCCGAGATTATATGGAGAGGCAATACGGAATTCAATAACGGCACCGAAAAAGACAATCTTCCCCCGAGTGTCAATGGCAACGGCCGCATGAATCCCTCGCAGAACCTCGTGGACGCTTTCCCGATGAAATCAGGCTATCCCATCAGCGTGGCTGCCGATTACAATGCCGCTGACCCCTACGCCAACCGCGACCCCCGCTTCTACGCTTATATCATCTACAACGGAAGCACCAACGTTGGTGTGAACAAGGCCACCATCTCTACCGTAGACGGCACTACCGACGGCATCGGTGGCGTGGAGCAGCGCTCATCGCGCACAGGCTACTATATGAAGAAGCGTCTCCGCATGGACGTGAACTGCACTCCCGGCTCGGAGTCAAGTCAGAACCATATCGCTCCCCGCGTGCGCTACACCGAGATCTACCTCAACTATGCCGAGGCTGCCAACGAGGCATACGGGCCTAAGGGTGCCGCCAGCAACGGTTTCTCGGCCTACGACGTGATCAAGGCTATACGCGAGCGTGCCGGCTTAGGTGGCGCCGATGGCGACGCTTACCTCGAGGAGTGCGCCGCTTCACCGGTGAAGATGAGGGAACTCATCCGCAACGAGCGCCGCATCGAGCTTTGCTTCGAGAACTTCCGTTTCTGGGATCTGCGCCGCTGGAAACTTAACCTTAACGAAGGCGTGAAAGGCATAGAGTGGAAGGCCGACGGAACGTATGAAATCATCAACGTCGAAGACCGCGACTTTATGGATTACATGAACTATCCTCCCATCCCTCAGTCCGAGATCCTTAAATACAGCAACCTCCAGCAGAACAACGGCTGGCATTAATACAGCAATAATCTATCGATATGAAACTGAATTTTATTATACCTTCATCAATAGCTGCGCTGGCGATGCTTGCTGCCTGCGAAAACGGAAACAATGAGTTTCCCGATTTCGACTATCAGACAGTATATTTCTCCAACCAGTACGCAATGAGGACCGTGGAACTCGGCACTGACGAGTTCGTAGACCTCACAGCCGACAACAATCACACCGTGGGCATTCAGGCCGCATGGGGTGGTGGCTACAGCAACAAGAAGAACGTGCTCATCGACTACGTGATCGATCCCTCGATTGTGGACGGCTTCTATTTCACTGACTCCGACCAGGTGGTGGAAGTGATGCCGACCGACTACTATACCATCGACGAGCAGAAGATCAATATTCCTGCCGGGAAGATAAAGGGCGGCCTTACGGTGCACCTTACCGACAAGTTCTTCGCTGATCCCAAATCGATCGACAGGTGCTATGTGATTCCCGTGCGCATGACCGACGTGTCGGGTGCCGACAAGATCATTACCGGAACTCCCTCGCAGGATAATCCGGTGCTCACCGACGACTCACACTGGTCTGTGCAGCCGAAAAATTTCATCCTCTACGGAGTGAAATACGTGAATCCCTGGCATGGCCAGTATCTCCGCAGAGGTGTGGATAACGCTACTATCGACGGTGTGGCATCTACAATCGAGCGTCGTGCCGAGTATGTCGAGAACGACGAGGTCGTGGATCTGACCACTTCGGCCTACAAGGAAGACGTTCTTCCCGTCAAGGTGAAGGATGCTGCCGGCAACTCCATCACAGTCAATGTGAAGCTCGCGTTTGCCGACGACAACACCTGCACACTCAGCTCAGCAAGCGATGACGCCACCGTGACCGGTACCGGCAAGTTCGTGGCAAAGGGCGAGAAAAAGAGCCTCGGCGGCAAGGATCGTGATGCCATCTATCTCGACTACACTCTGGATATGCCCGGAAAGAACATGAAGTTCGCGTCGCGCGACACCCTGGTGCTCCGCACCCGCAACGTCTATGGCGCCGAGACTTTCAGCATCGAAAGGAAGTAACCCTCGAATATTTTGAAAAAAGATGAAAAAGATATTTTTTTACACTCTGCCGGCACTTGCGATCGCAGCGGCCTCATGTGCCGATGGCTATCAGGGAAATTTAAATCCGGAGAAGCCTGAGAGCGTGGAGCATGCCGAGCAGCTCGCTTCACTCAACACTCTCAACAGCGTGATCGACCGCAATGCGAACCCCAACTTCAAGCTCGGGCTCGCGGTCTCTTCGGCCGACTATATCTCGCAGGGCCTCACCTACAGCATCGCCAAGACGAATTTCGACATGGTGACCGATGCCGGAGCGTTCGCATACTCCTCCATCTTCACCGAAGACGGCGACTTCGTGCTGGGTACGGTGACCGATATGTTCATTGAGAATTCTCCTGCTGTTGGCGGTGGCGCCATGCTTGCCTACAATGCAGTCCCCAAGGCTCACCTTGAGGACGTGATATCCCCAACCTTCGTAAAGGGAGACCTTGCCATCGGAACCTTCTTCGCAACTGACTTTGAGGATGTGGCGCAGGGCACCGAGTATACCATGACCAACGGAAGCAAGGCTTCAGTTGCAGCCAATCCCACCGGTGCCGAGGGCAACGTGCTCCAGATCGGTGCTCCCGACGCAAAGGCAAGAAACTCATATCCTGAAATCAAGATCACCATTCCCAACGGCATGACATTGGCCAACGTGACCTCGGTGGTGTTTGACCTCTATTGCCCCGATAAGAACTCACAGCAGAGAAACTTCGTGGCTATCGTCAATGGTGTTCGTAAGAACTTCACCGGTGATACTCCCGAGAAGCGCGGATGCCCTCTCGAGACTTGGATGAACAAGATGGTTCTCGATCTCACTGATGTGGCTCTTTCTGATGAGGAAAAGAATGTGACTGAGTTCACCCTCGCGTTCGGTCCGAACGTCAATAACTCCTACTATTTCATCGACAACGTGAATATAGGATGGACCACCGGTGTGCCCGATAAGTACGTAGAGAAGGACGAGGCTGAAAAGGCCGCCGCCCTCGCTGACAACTTCTCGGAGTGGGCAGAAGTCATCATGACAGGCTGCGCCAAGTCAATGACCGACTATGTGGTGCTCGCCAACCCGATGAGCGACGTCGCACCCTACGCTCTGCGCAACGAGGCTTCCGAGACTGAGGCCGGCAACGATGTATCGGGCGCGTTCTTCTTCAACGACTATATGGGCGACAACTTCGTGAAGACCGTCACCGACTGCCTGTCGAAGGCATACACTGCAGCCGAAGGCACCGGAACCCCGCATTTCTTCGTGTCTGAATCCGGCCTGCTCGGCAACGTGGCAAAAGCTCAGAGCCTCGTTAATCAGGTTGCAGTTTGGACGAATGCCGGCGCCAAGATTGACGGCATCGCTGTTGAGCTTAGTAACGTGGGTACAGACAGCCGTCAGGCAGTGACCGATCTCTTCCAGGCTCTCGCGGCTTCAGGCAAGCTCGTGCGTCTCGACAACCTGTCGGTGGTGAATGCCGATGCGGAATTCTACGGATTCCTCGTGTCGGAATATTTCAGGCTCATCAAGCCCGAAAATCGCGCCGGCATCATCTTCGCAGGCACTTCCGACCTCTGGAAGAACAATGCCCGCACAGATGCTTACGAGGCAGTCTACAACGCTCTTTCAGCAAACTGATTATGAATGATGCGGAGGCGGGCCCGACCCGCTTCCGCTCAACCATAAACAATAACTAATTTTATTAACCATAAAAAAACTTCATGTTATGAAGAAATTTACTCTACTGAGTGCAGCCCTCGTGGCTGCGATGGGTGCTAACGCCCAGCTTATGGTGGACTGGAGCGACGAAGGTACGTTCACCTACTATGCCGAAAGCTTCGTAGGCGAAGGCAGCATCGCTTATGACGAAGACGAGGCCGCTTTCGTATGCAACGGCGAGGGCGAAGGCAAGATCATGCTCAACCTCGATGGCAAGACCATCGACTTCTCCGAAGTAGCTTCGATCGAAGTGAAGGGAAGCTATCAGCTTGACGGTGCTGATCCCGTTGAGTTCCACGCAGGCATGTGGGACGACAATGATCCCCTTTCATCTCTCGTAATCAACGACGCTATCAGCGGCCAGGTTAATCAGTGGATGGGCAGCCGCTACGCAGTGAACTACACCGGTCTTGCCGACAAGGGTGAGCACGTGGGTGAGCCCTACTACTCTTTCTCCACAAAGGTAGACGCTTTCTATTTCACAGCACGCACCATCACTGAAGGTGAAGGCGAGGATGCTGTTGTAGTAGCTTCTACTCCCGGCCTCATCTTCATCGACGAGGTTATCCTCACCAAAGTTAAGGAGCAGGATCCCCAGGCTATCGCTCCTCTCTTCCACGTATGGGATGGCTTCGACGAGAACGCTCAGATCGTAGGCGAACCCGCTTCCATGGGCTTCGAGGATAACGTAGGCAAGACTCTTACGAGCGGCGGCTCTGTTGTAATCGGCAACGGAAGCGTATCCGGCGAGCTTTATGCTGACCTCACCGGCTATGCAGGTATCTATGCAAAAGGCACTCCCGGCCTGACTCTCCGTCTGCTCTTCAACCGTCCTACTCCGACCGAAGGTATCACAGAGTGCCAGCCTCAGTTTGACGAGAACGGTGAGTTCTGGTTCTATTTCACTGACATCACCGATGGCTATCCCTTCGTTCACCTCAATACTGTAAAAGTTCCCTGGGGCTTCCCGGAGGGTGTAGAGGCAGTTAAGGTTCAGAAGCTCAACTTCATCGAGAAGGGTCAGGGCGCCGTTGAGACTATCAACAGCTCTGAGAAGGCTGACGTTCTCTACAACGTATATGGCCAGAAGGTAGACGAAAGCTATCGTGGCATCGTCATCAAGAACGGCAAGAAATTCGTCAATAAATAATTGATTGATTCATCATTAAGGGAGAGGTCCGGATCCCGGTGACGGGATTCACCTCTCCCTTTTTCCTTATTAATAAGATCATTAAGGTCTCTAAGGTCATTAAGGTGAATGCATAATGCTTAATGCATAATGCATAATTAACCTCAATTCTCAATTCTCCATTCTCAATTAACAACGCATCATGAAGTTTCGGTTAATTTTACTATCAATCCTTATGCTCCTGGGTCTTCTCCCACGGAACGCCTCAGCCGCGGAGATGCGCCGTCCGCTCTCTCCGAAGCAACCTATGTATATATTCCACATCGACGTGTGGAATAATGCCGACCCTGAGAAAATTATAGACCTGTTGCCGGAAGACATGCTTCCCTATACGGTCTTCAACATATCTCTCTCCGTAACTGAGAGTGTCACCAAAGACGGTTTCCGCACCGCAGAGTCATGGCTGCGAGCATGTGCAGCAAAGCGCGTATGGGCGTTGATCCAGCCCGCGAGCGGAGGCCATGCATGGTTCTCTGACTATGATACGGAGGTCTACCGCTATTTCTTCGAGAACTATCCCAATCTCCTCGGCTTCAACTATTGCGAGCAGTTCTGGGGCTTTGACGACTACAGCGGCCTCCATCCTTTCGGAAGCAAAAGCCCCTCGATAGCCGACCGCATGAACCTCTTTGTCAATCTTCTCGACCTCGCCGATGAGTTCGGCGGCTACCTTGTGGTAAGCAACTGCCTCGTGATTCCGGAGTGGGACGGAACGTCACCTCTGACTATGTTCAAGCGCTATCCCGCCTTTGCGGAGGCTGCCAAGAAGCACAAGGAGCATCTCATATATTGCGAGAAATACACAACCTCGGGCAATTTCTACGACATGGAGAGTATGTGTCTCGGTGTGTTCCTCTCTGACCACTGCGACAACTGGGGCATGCGCTTTGACCAGTGCGGATACACCGAGCATGTCTACAACAATATGCTCGGCGAGCAGAAGATGCCGCCCGCGATAGGCGGCATGACCATACTCGAGCACATGATGATGACGGGCCAGACCGTGCAGGACGGCCCCGAGCTCATAACAAATCAATGTGTGCGCGCCCTCAGCGATGTCCAGACCGATGACGGATACAATACCCGTCGCTTTGAATTATTCCCGCAGTTTCCGAATGTCTACATGGATATCTGGCGCAAGTTCACCACCGACGGCGTGATCCGCATCATGAGCCGTCAGGAAGTGATCGACAGCACCAAAATCGCCATCTATAACGACATCGACCCCAATAAGGCTCAGAACAACTGGGAGGGTCGGCGCTCAAACAAGAATCTTTTCACGGGTCTGTACGCTCTCGACAACGGCACTTTCGGAACAGATACGGTATATCTGAAGAAGACCGGACGATATACCACCGTCCCCACCATATTCGTCGATAATGGCAAGGAACTTGGATTCGAGCGCGTCATCAAGCAGAGCCGAATTAATTCAGTATGGCACGACACGGCGAAGAAGGTGAGCGATTTCAATGCGCTATTCTCGCCCCAGACCGAAGATGACCCTGAGACAAGCCTCTATGTGCGCCGCATCGACAACAACTGGCTCGTCTACAACAACAGCCAGTATGAGAAGCAGCGCAAGGTGGAGTCATCAACCATCGCCCTTAAATACAATTCATGCGATGCCGTAACCCTCACCATGCCGATGTATTCTTTCGGCCTCCTTACCGAGAAAGCAGACGGAATCGACATATATCTGAACAATTACACCCATTTCAAGGGAGTCACCAACGACACCATCGTCATAAAAGGATGCAGCGAGCAGCCTTCATACGAAGTGATGGTGCGTGGTGATTACGAGGCATCGAAGCATGATGCTCCCGCAGTCACCTCATCATACGCCGACGGCAACCTCACCCTCATCGTGGCCCATAACGGCCCGCTCGACATCAACGTGAAGTGCAAGGGGGCCAACAGCGGCCGCATGCAGGTTCCGGAATGGGAGCGGACATACGGTTGCGAGATACCTCCCGTCTACAAAGGCACCCGCCAGTGGGAATGGGAGAACGCCGACTACGCCAGCATCGATAAGGCATGGAACGGCGCGGGACGCTCGGATATACCCGGCTTCACGGCTCTCGGATACGTGTCTTACGGCACTAAGAACGGTGCGAAACTGCGCGACCATATACGCATCGACGAGGCCGGCCGCTACAAGATGACGATACGCTATCTCGCGCCGGAAAATGATATCGACCGCGTGAATATTTCGCTCAACGGCAAGGTCGTGGCCCGCAATGTGAAGTTCGCAAAGACCGACGAGAACAATACATGGGCTGAGTCTTCGGTTGAATTTGATCTTCCGGAAGGTGTCAATGAACTTGTGTTCTCTTCTACGAAGGTGCAGACAGCGCCCCTCTATCTTGACAACTTCACCCTGACACCGCTCTTCGGCAGCGGCGTGGACAATATGATTGCCCACGAGGCAGCGAACGTTGCCGACGGAGTATGCCACGATATCTTCGGACGCAGGGTAGACCCGAAAAATCTCTCCGCAGGACAGATATATATTCTTAACGGTAAAAAATACGTCAAGAAGAATTGATGGAAAAATTTCTTGCGAAAGCAGTTATTGCCGCCTCTTTGCTGATATCCCCCGCAGGGATGTCGGCAAAGGGGAGCGTTGTTATCATCGGTGATGGCGGAATGGAAAACGCCATGACTCTCCGGGGAATTCCCGTAGTGGTAGACGGCCGGGATTCCGAGGCTGTGCGCAATGTGGCCCGGATGCTTGGCGAAGACCTTGAGAAAGTGACGGGCGAGAAGTCGCCTGTGGTGCATGATTCGGTGCTCGGCTCGGGCCGTAAGGTCGTGATCGGCACTGTGGGGCAGTCTCGCCTTATCGACAGCCTTGTCTCGGAAGGTCTTGTAGAGGCCGACAGTCTGCGGGGCTTTCCGGAGCGGTTCCGGATACGTACTGTGATGCGAGGCGGCGCGCCTCTGCTCGTTATTGCGGGCAGCGACAGACGTGGCACCGCCTACGGCGTCACGACTCTTTCGCGTGAGATTGGCGTCAGCCCGTGGGTATGGTGGGCCGACGTGCCTGTGAGCCGGAATCCGGACATGACTGTCGGAGCCGATTATCTGTCGGCTCCGCCCTCGGTAAGATACAGAGGCATCTTCATCAACGACGAGGACTGGGGTATGCTTCCCTGGGCTGCCGGCGCCCTTGACAAGGATATCAGCGACATAGGCCCGCGCACATACGAGAAGGTATGCGAACTACTGCTTCGCCTGAAAGGAAACATGCTTGCGCCTGCTATGCACTCCTGCACCGGAGCCTTCTACTCGCACCCGGAGAGCAAGGAGGTGGCTGATGCCTACGGCATCATGATCACCACGTCGCACTGCGAGCCGATGCTATTCAACAATGCCGCCAAATCGGAATGGGATCCGGAGCGCGACGGGATCTGGGACTACGGCCTGAACCGAGACGTGATTCTCGGCAAGTTCCGCGACCGTCTGGAGGAAGCGGCCCGGTATGAGAATATCTATACCATCGGCATGCGCGGCGTGCACGACGAGGCCATGAGCCGCCAGCGTCCGGTAGAGGAGAAGATAGCGCTGCTCGAGCAGGTGATAGCCGACCAGCGGGACTTGCTTTCATCGCGTCTCGGCAAGCCGGCTGAGGAGATTCCTCAGATATTCGTCCCCTACAAGGAGACACTCGATCTCTACAGGGCCGGCCTCAGGATTCCTGACGATGTCATGATAATATGGCCCGACGACAACTACGGCTACATGAAGGGGCTCCCCACCGAAGCGGAGCAATCCCGGCCGGGGGGATCAGGTGTCTATTATCATACATCCTACCTCGGGACACCTCACGACTATCTCTGGCTCTGCACCACGCCTCCGGCATTCATGTATGACGAGCTCAGGAAGTCGGCCAATCATAGCGCCGACCGCTACTGGCTGCTGAATGTCGGAGACATAAAGCCTGCCGAACTCGACACGCAGACATTCTTCGACATGGCCTGGGATTTCGATGCCTTTAACCACGACAATGTGAATGATTATCAGGCCGACATGCTCGCTCAATGGTGCGGAGAGGAGTATAAGGAGAGATTCAGGAAGATACTTGATGAATATTACCGCCTCGCATGGATCAGGAAGCCGGAATATATGGGCTGGGAGATAGAATGGGATGCCCCTGAAAAGAGTGATATCTCAGCCACGGAGTTCTCGTTCTCAAATTATGGCGACGCCGTAAAGCGGCTTAACGATTACAGCCGCCTCGCCGCCGAGACGGCAAGCCTGATGGCATCTCTTCCCGATTCGCTGCAGACTCCGATCTTCGAGACGCTGGGTTATCCGGTGCTCGCCTCCGAAATGATGAACCGCAGGTTTCTCTACGCGCAACTCAATGGCGAGCTTGCCGCCTCCGGCGATAAGGAAGGCGCCAACTATGCCGCCCGCCTCTCTACGGAGGCATCAGACAGCCTTGATGCTCTGACAAGGAAATATAATGCCCTCGAAGATGGGAAATGGCGGGGAATGATGGATATTCCGCCCGGTTTCTGCGCGAAATATCAGAACAGACCCGTGCTTACCCTTTTTGCTGACGCAGGGGAGCGGGAGGTGGCCCTGACTGCGCCGCGCGATGTCTGCAGCACGCTTGATCTGCGCAAGGCCAGGCCTGTCGGCGGCAACGGCTCGGGTGTGAGGCTGCTCGAAGGATTCGGTTATGACGGATATGTGCTGCGGCTCGGAGAGTTCGGAGCCGGGAGCGGCGCAGACTGCGAGGCAACTCTTGAACTGACCGGAATCGATACTCCCGAGGTCACTCTCCAGGTGTTTCATCTGCCTTATTTCCCCGCTCACGACGGAGGTCGCTGCCGTATAGGTATCAGTCTTGATGGCGGCGAGGAGAAGGTGATCGAATTCCTCCCCGAAGAGTGGTCGGGGCCCTGGAAAGACGCCGTCTTGCGCAATTCAGCCCTCAGCGAGGTGACACTTCACGTGCCTCAGGGGAGCGCGTCGCATCTGTTGAGGCTGCGGGGAATAGATCCCGGAATGGCGATTCAGAGAATAGTCATAGACAAGGGCGATTTCAGGCCCGGATACGTAGGCCCCGACAATCCTTAATGCATAATTCATAATGCATAATTAATTAAGGTCTTTAAGGTCTTTAAAGTCATTAAGGTCTCTAAGGTCATCTGACAACTAAATTCACAATTCACAATTCTCAATTCTCAATTATGTTAAGGAAACTCATGATATCGGCCGCGGTGGCATCATTGCCACTTTTCATAGCGTCGGCCTCTACCACGTGGGAGGACGTCAATGTCAACGGTTCTACCCGCAAGATAAAACTGCACGTGCCCGACGACACTCCTGCAGGAGCATCACTCGTCATCGCATGCCACGGAATGAACCAGAGTGCTGACTGGCACGACGGAAACTCCAAATGGACTGCAGTGTCAGACACCGCCAAATTCGTGCTCGTCTTCCCTGAGGGCATCGACCACGGCTGGGACATCAGCGGAAACCGCGACGTGGATTTCGTCTGCGCCATTATCGACAAGATGGAGAAGGAACAGAATATCAATCCCGGCCGTGTCTACCTCACCGGCTTCTCGATGGGTGGCATGTTCACATATCACTGCGCCAACCGTATCTCTGATAAGATAGCGGCGTTCGTTCCCGTAAGCGGTTATCCGATGTGGGACAAGAGCGCCTACAGTACACGCCCTGTGCCTATCATGCACGTTCACGGCACCGGCGACGATGTGTGCGTCTACAGCGGAGTGCAGCCCACGCTCGACAACTGGATCAAGAGAAACCAATGCAACGCTACTCCCGAGGTGATCGCTCCTTATCCCCAGGGCAATCCCAACAGGGGAGCCACGATGTATCGCTGGACCGACGGCCTCGACGGAGTGGAGGTGCATCTGCTCGAGCTGCAGGGCAAAGGCCACTGGCAGTCGGAAGACCCCGTGTATTGCCTCACGAGCATCGAGGCCTGGAATTTCATGAAGAGATGGAGTCTCGGCCCGGATGCGCCCAAAGTGGAGACGCTTGAGCCGGAAACAGGGTCGTTTGACCTTCCGGTTGACGGCATGGATATTTCCCTCACCTTCGACATGAATGTGGAGTCTGAGGGTGTAGAGGCATATCTCGAAGGCGAAGGGGGGAGCGTGGCGCTCACCCCTTCATGCTCGGGCAATGTGCTCACACTCGCTGTCCCTGCCATCGCTCCGGGCGAATACCGCCTGCAGGTGAAGAACGTGAAGGGGGAGAACGAAGGATTGATGAAGGTGTTCAGGGCAACCTATGTCTTCGGAGTGGAGGAAGTGGGCGACGTTCCGCCCTATAACGTGATCTTCCACCCCGACCTCAGGGCCGAGCAGAACACAGTAGGCGAAGGCATCCCCACAGGCTGGCACCGCATCAACTCGAGGGCTAACGGCGACAAGGATGAAAAGGGCTCCGGATCGCCCAACACCGGAGGAGCGCGTATGAAATACTTCCTGGAGGGGGGTGATTTCAACGAGGGTTTCTATCTCAGCGCACGCGACTATGACCGCTGCGACATCACATACGGCAAATATCCCGAATATCCCCTCCACTTCGAGAAGGGCAAGTATGTGGCAACCCTCAATTCCGCTTTCTGGAATGAAGGCTCCATGAACGGCGACGTGAAGTTTGACTTCCACATCAAGAATCTCGCCGGAACGCCCGTGGCCGCGTTCTCGTCGTTACCTTCGCGCTACAATCTCGGAGAGCAGGCCGGCCGTATCGAAGACTCCATGAGCCACAGATGCGAGTTTGAGATTCCGGAAGAAGGCGACTATCTGGCCGTCTACAGCATGACCTCGGGATGGTCGGCGGTGATCGTCGGCAATCTGAAGATAGAGACAGCCATGTCGCAGGCCGAGAGATACAAGGGCACTTTCCTCCGCACGCTCAACCGGGCCAAGGCTCTCTATGAGTCAATACCTGAGGAAAACCTGAGCGATGCAGGGGCAGAGAACCTGCTTCAGGTGATAAGCAAATATGAATCGCTCGTCTCCACTTCTCCGAGCGTATATGAGAATGCCACGGCCGAGCTTGCCGAGGCCATAGAGCGCGCATCAGGTCTTTCGTCTGTGATGACTGTGAAAGCTGATGTCGTATCGGAAGAATATGTGGATCTTCTGGGCCGCCGCGTGAAAGCGGGAGCAGAGGGTATCCTCGTGAGGAGGACACTCTACAAGGACGGCCACGTAGAGGCTGTCCTGGTGCGGTAAGCATACAAATATCCGTTCAGGCGCGCATTTCAGGCACATACGATTTGGAGGATTCAGAAATTAAGGTTATATTTGCGCATTGAATAACCCAAAAACCATGAAACTCATGAAAAGAATAGCTATTGGCATTCTGGGAGCGCTGACTCTCTCAGGATGCGGAGGAGCCGGCGCTCCGGGCGGCAAGCCCGCTATCCCGGCCGACAAGGGCATCGAGGAGCGAGTGAAAGAGATTCTGTCGGGCATGACGCTCGAAGACAAGATCGGCCAGATGTGCGAGATTGAGATAGGCGTCATCACAGCCCCGGATGCCACCGACGAGGCCATGAAGCTCGACACGGCGAAGATGCGCCAGGCTTTCGAGACGTATCGTGTCGGCTCGGTGCTCAACACTCCCTTGGGACACGCGCAAAGCCCTGAGAACTGGTATAAGGTGATCAGCGAGATTCAGGATTATTCCATGAAATATATCGGTGTGCCCGACATCTACGGCGTAGACCAGAACCACGGCACCACCTATACGGCCGGAGGCACCATCTTCCCGCAGGAGATCAATATGGCCGCTTCGTTCAATCGTGATCTCGTGCGCGAGGGCGCGGCTATATGCGCCTACGAGTCGCGTGCGTCATGCATCCCCTGGGTGTATAATCCGGTGATGGATCTCGGCCGCAATCCGGCATGGAGCCGAATGTGGGAGAGTTTCGGAGAAGACCCGTATATCAACGGCGCCATGGCCGTGGAAATGGTGAAGGGATATCAGGGCGATGACCCCAATCACGTGGGCTTGAACAACGTAGCTGCCTGCCTAAAGCATTATATGGCCTACGGCGTGCCGGCATCGGGCAAAGACCGCACTCCGGCCTACGTGAGCCCGCTCGATCTCCGTGAGAAATTCTTCCTGCCCTATAAGATGGCTATTCAGGCCGGCGCGCTCTCCGTGATGGTGAACTCCGGAAGTGTCAACGGCGTGCCGGTCCATGCAAGCCATGAGCTTCTGACCGAATGGCTCAAGGAAGGACTGAACTGGGACGGAATGATCGTCACCGACTGGGCCGACATCCATAATCTATGGAAGCGAGAGAAGGTGGCCGCCGACTATAAGGAGGCCATCATGCTCTCGATCAATGCCGGCATCGACATGTCGATGACCCCGTATGATATGGAATTCTGCACTCTGCTCAAGGAGCTCGTGGATGAAGGCAAGGTATCGGAAGAGCGCATCAACGACGCCGCCGCGCGCGTGATACGCCTCAAACTCCGCCTCGGACTGTTTGATCATCCAGTCACCGCGCTCAAGGACTATCCTCTCTTCGGCAGCGAGCAGCACGCGCTCAAGGCGCTTGAACTCGCGGCTGAGAGCGAGGTGCTTCTGAAGAACGATAACGGCACGCTTCCGCTTGCGGGTGGAAAGCGTATCCTCGTCACCGGCCCGAACGCCGACTCCATGCGCTGCCTCAACGGAGGCTGGAGCTACACATGGCAGGGCTCTGACGAAGGCCGTTTCCATGATCAGTACAATACCATCTATGAGGCTCTTTGCGAAGAGTTCGGGGCATCTAACGTGGTGCTTGAAAAGGGTATGGACTATTCCGCCGCACATTGGGAGATGGAAGAGAACGTGCGCATAGCCAATGCCGTGGCCGCAGCCCGCGGGGTAGATGTGATTGTGGCATGCATAGGCGAGAACTCATATTGCGAGACGCCCGGCAATACCAACGACCTCACACTCTCGGCCAATCAGACGGCTCTGGTGAAGGCCCTCGCCGCCACCGGCAAGCCGGTAGTGCTCGTGCTCAACGGCGGCCGTCCGCGCATCATACGCGAGATTGAGCCTCTGGCTTCTGCCATAGTAGACGTGATGCTCCCCGGCAACTACGGTGGTGACGCCCTGGCGCAGCTGCTCAGCGGAAAGCGTAATTTCAGCGCCAAGCTGCCTTTCACTTATCCCAAATGGATCAACGCCGTGGCCACCTACGATCATAAGCCGAGCGAGACCGTGGCAACCATGGAGGGAGCATACAACTACAGCGCCGACATCGACGTGCAGTGGCCGTTTGGCTTCGGAATGAGCTATACTACTTTTGAATATTCCGACCTGAAGGTAGACAAGTCTTCCTTCACCGCAGCCGATGACCTGAAGATATCCGTGACGGTGAAGAATACCGGCGACCGCGAAGGCAGCGAGCCGGTGATACTCTACAGCTCAGACCTCGTGGCGTCAGTGACTCCCGACGTGCTCAAGGTGCGTGCCTTCGATAAGGTTCAGCTCAAGCCAGGTGAGAGCAAGACAGTGGAATTCACCATCCCGGCCTCCGACCTTGCTTTCGTGGGCATCGACGGCCGCTGGACCCTCGAGAAAGGTGACTTCGAGTTCACTACCGGCCTGCTGAAGGCGAAGGCTGCCTGCACGGAGACCAAGATATGGGACTCTCCCAATATCTGAACCATCCCGACAGGACAGATCTGAAACTAAATCCCTTTATTGGCGTTATACCAATAAAGGGATTCTATTTTATTCTTATATCGGAAAATATGAAAAAGACATCAACCTCACGGCCTAAGAAAAGACTCCGCAAGGCCGAACTGCAGGACAAGATATTGGCTTTCCTGGAAAAGGAAAACCGTCAGTCGTTCAACTATAAACAGATAGCGTTTGCCATTGATGCGCAAGACTTCCGGATGGATGTCATCAATCTGCTTGACGAACTCGCCGCCAACGATGTGATTCAGGAGGTGGGCCTCGGCAAATACCGTGCTCCCGCCAATCGAGGCAGCGAGAATGTGGGTGTGTTCATCCGCCGCTCCAACGGCCGCAATGCCGTGCTCATCGACGATGAGCAGATAATGGTGGCCGAACGCAACTCCATGCACGCCCTCAACGGCGACAAGGTGCGCGTGATGATTTCCGCCGCGCGCAAAGGTGTGGAGCCGGAAGCGCAGGTGCTTGAGATCATCGAGCCCAAGGAGCAGGTGTTTATCGGCGAGCTGGTGGTAGACCGCAACGGCGCCCGTCTCGTACCTGACTCGAAATTCCTTGCCGCTGACATCATTCTCAATAAAAACCGCCTGAAAGGTGGAAAGCATGGCGACAAGGCCATAGCGCGCATCAATATCTGGAAAGACGAGGAGATGTGCCCCAGGGGTGAGATAGTGGACATCCTCGGGCAGAAGGGTGAGAACAATGCCGAGATGCACGCCATCCTCGCCGAGTTCGGACTTCCTTACAAATATCCGGAGAACGTGGAGAAGGCTGCCGATAAGATTGGCGCCGGTATCACACCCGAAGAGGTGGCGAAGAGAGAGGATTTCCGTGGTATAACCACTTTCACCATCGACCCGCGCGACGCGAAGGACTTCGACGACGCGCTCTCAATCCGCACGCTGGCCAACGGCAACTACGAGGTGGGCGTGCATATAGCCGACGTGACCCATTACGTGACTCCCGGCTCGATCATCGACAAGGAGGCCCAGAAACGCGCTACTTCGGTCTATCTTGTAGACCGCACCATCCCCATGCTCCCCGAGCATCTGAGCAATGGCATCTGCTCGCTGCGCCCGGATGAGGAGAAGCTAACGTTCTCGGCCATCTTCGAGATGGATGCGAAGGCCAACGTGCTTAATACGCGCATAGGAAGAACCGTGATAAAGAGCGACCGCCGCTTCACCTACGAGGAGGCTCAGGAGCGCATAGAGACCGGCACGGGAGACTTTGCCACTGAGATAAATGTGCTCAATCAGCTCGCCCGTCAGTTGCGCGAGCGCCGCTATGAGAATGGGGCTCTCGAATTCGACCGCGCCGAGGTGCGCTTCGACATCGATAAGGACGGTAAGCCTGTCAGTGTCTACTTCAAGGAGTCGAAAGAGGCCAACAAACTCATCGAGGAATTCATGCTTCTGGCCAATATCGCCGTGGCAGAGAAAATCGGTAAGGTGCCCAACGGAAAGAAGGCGAAAAACTTCGTCTACCGCGTTCATGACAATCCCGACCAGGAGAAACTGTCAAACCTCAGCAGCATAGCGTCGCGCTTCGGATTCAAGATAAATGCCGAAGGACGCGCTACCCAGATCAACAAGAGCCTCAACCGAATGCTCAAGGACGTGAAGGGACGCGGCGAGGAAAACATGCTCTCGATACTCGCCATAAGGTCGATGGCAAAAGCCATCTACACCACCGACAATATCGGCCACTACGGGCTGGCCGTGCCATATTACACACATTTCACGTCGCCCATACGCCGCTATCCCGACATGATGGTGCATCGCCTGCTGCAGCGATATGCCGACGGCGGCCGCTCGGCCGATAAACTGAAACTCGAGGAGCAATGCAAGCACTCGTCAGACATGGAGCAGCTTTCGGCCAATGCCGAGCGCGCGTCGATTCGCTACAAGCAGGTGGAATACATGCGCGACCGCCTCGGTGAAGTCTACGAAGGCGTAATATCGGGAGTCACGGAATGGGGCGTATATGTCGAGCTTGACGAGAATATGTGCGAGGGTCTTGTGCCTGTGCGCGATCTTGCCGACGACTACTATGACTACGACGAGAAGAACTATTGCCTTATCGGGCGCAAGACCAACAAGCGCTATACCTTGGGCGACAGGGT
>CAMWXO010000003.1 GCA_947178245.1 uncultured Porphyromonadaceae bacterium | reverse complement strand
GCAGCTCCCCCGTCTCGCTCACTCCCCCCGGAGTAGCGTCCCTAATCTCTCAATAATCGAGAATTGAGCCTTAGCTTGAGCGAGGCGGAGAGGGAATCGTCTCAGCTTGAACTTTTCTGATTGGGAAGGTCTTTACCGGAGCTATATGGTCAATTTTCTGAGTCAAACTGCTCGAGATATTTTTCAAGCACAGGAATCATCGCCGGAATGTCAGACTCAATAGTGGCCCAAATCTTCCCGGCACTCATTGTATAATAGTCATGCACCATCACGTGTCGCATCCCTATGATAGCGTCCCATGGCAATTCATTATGTACGGCTTGGAATTCTTTCGTAAGCTTATAGGCCGCTTCTCCAATAATTTCTATCAATTTGGCAAGCCCGAAGAATAATATTCGGTCGTCGCGTACTGAGTCTAAAGAGTGTTTAGGTGCTTCTTCTGCCAGGATGCGGGCGGCATCGAGCATGTGGCGGATTCTTCCGGAATCCTTAACGGTCTCTCTCATAAATCAGAATCTTATCTTGGTCGACTGACGCACGTGCAAACTCTTTCAGCCCATCTGACTCTACGAGGTCAACACGCCGCCCAAGTAGATGAGAGAGCTCCATGAGCATACCTCCGATTTTGAGCAGAGACACGATACCCTTAGACTCGTCATAGTCCACGAGAATGTCTATATCGCTTGCCGGGGTTTCTTCTCCACGCGAGAATGATCCGAACAGCCATGCTCTCGAGACGGGCTTATCGCGGAAATAATTCCTTATGGCAGGGATCATGTCGATTATTGTCTTGTTCATATTATCGGGACTATCGGTGAGATTGACAATTGCATTCTTCAGATGTATGCGCATTCCGATGCAGGCAAGAGCATCTGCTATCGGGCTGCCGATGCAAAGATAGGTATTATTTCTGAAATATCCAAATATAATGGTTTTGCAGGCAGCGCCATGTCGGCCGCTTAGCGATCACTGCCAGCGGCGATGATGACGAGCGAGAGATGGAGCAGAAAGACGGGTTGGCTGAATTCAGTAAGCATCATATTCCGGGAGGGATATTCCCTTTATTGCCATGCACTCCGTCTCTACAAGCCATCCCGGACGGCATACTGGAGCCAGCACTATGGCTGCAGGCACGTGAGGGAAGCGGCGTGAGAATATGTCGCTGACGGTGTGGAAATCGGCGATGTCTCTCAGATATACTATGAGGTGGGCGAGATCTTCAGCGCCGCATCCGGCTTCTTCAAGCAGCATACCGATATTCTCGAGCATACGTTCTGTCTGGCCGGCTATGTCACCGGGGCACACGATTTCTCCGCGATTATTGATGCTCGCGGTGCCCGAGATATATACGTGCCGGCGGTCGGCATAGTCCACGGCGGTGCCGCGCTCGAAAGCCACGCCGTAGTCATACGTGGGGCTGAGGTGCGATTTTGCGGTGAGATATCTTATCTGCCGGCTTTCTACGCCGAGGTCGGCGAAGGCGTTGAATGCCACGAGGCGCTGCGGTTGACGACTCTGGCCGGCAATTCCGGTGGAGGCTATGAAATGAGTCTCCGGGGTAAGGCCGATGCCGGCGAAGACTTCATTGCGCGCCTGCACCAGTCCGGCATAGTTATTGTCTATGTCGCGCACGAAAAACCATGTGCGCAGGCAGTTATCGGCAAGTGAGCCCCCTTCCTTCCGGAGGGCATTGTCAAGATTCAGGAGATAGCGGCGCGTCATGGTGGCGGAGTCGGCGCATTCCACCGTGTCGTCGTCGCCCATGCGTATGCGTCCGTGATTGTCTTTCCAGATTCCGGGCCCGATTTCAACGAGGCCGGGGTCTTGCTCAAGCATCAAGAGCAGCGATGCCCGTGAGCCGCAGAGCGGGGATTGCTGTATGATGCTCCGTGCGCATGCGGGGCCGTCAGGAATGAGTCCGGCCTGATTGGTGACGTCGCTGAGCATCCAGCGCATGAATACGGGCTGCATCCCGAGCCTTGCCGCCACGTCTGCCGCGGCGCCCGAGACTGCTTCGATCTCCGATAGCGGGGAGCCATGCCCGGGAGCGGGGGTTATCACAGCATGCGCCTCCCCCCGGTTGCCGTGAAACAAGGAGACGCGGCAGCTGACGAGGTCTGTGCCGAAGTCTAAGTATTCCATATTGGAAATAACGTAAGCAATGCGCCGGATATTGCCATGCCCGGTGCCACTATGCCGGCGTCAGGAGCGGCGGCAAGATGCTTTTTTTGCAATAATTTGATAAAATGAATAGATTTTGATAAAATAATATTAAAGATAACTCTACACCTGCATTAATTTTGCGACATCTACCGACCTTTTTACTAACCTCAATATTCATGAATGCAAAACTAACTTCCGGATTTCGCCGGCTGGCCTTATGGCTCGTGATGCTCGTCACGGCTGCCGCGGCGGCTGCCCAGACCACGGTCACGGGCATAGTTCTTGAAGACAACGGCGACCCCGTGATCGGGGCCACCGTGCGCGAGAAGGGCACCAAGTCGGTCGCGGTGACAGACCTCGACGGACACTTCTCGATAAGTGTAAAGAACGCAAACGCGACACTGCAGTTTTCATACGTAGGACTCGCCAATGAGGAGGTGGCCCTGAAAGGGCGCACTTCCATCGAGGTGAAGATGCACGAAGACGCGCAGTCGCTCGACGATCTTGTTGTGGTGGGCTACGGCTCAATGAAGAAGAGCGACCTCGCGGGCGCATCGTCTTCACTCACAGAGTCGGCCATCAAGGGCTCCACCATCACTAACCTCGACCAAAGCCTTCAGGGACGCGCTGCGGGCGTGACGGCAATGGCCACTTCCGGAGCCCCGGGCTCCAGCTCCTCGATCCGTGTGCGCGGTCAGGCCACAATCAATGCCGGTGCCGAACCGCTCTACGTCATCGACGGCGTGATAGTGCAGGGCGGCGGCAACTCAGGCTATGATTTCGGTCTGGGCGACGCCCTTGGCAACGGTAAGGTATCGACCGTGTCACCCCTCTCCACCATCAACCCCTCCGACATCATCTCGATGGAAGTGCTCAAGGATGCTTCCGCTACCGCCATCTACGGCGCGCAGGGCGCCAACGGCGTTGTGCTCATCACCACCAAGCGCGGCAAGGCCGGACAAGCCAAGTTCACTTACGAAGGCTCGGTCGGAGTGCAGCGCCAGGGCAAGAGGCTCGACATGATGAACCTGCGCGAGTTCGCAACCTATTACAATGACCTTGTCCACATGGGGCAGCAGGCCAACAACGAGTATTATGCAGACCCCTCAATCCTCGGTCTCGGCACGAACTGGCAGGACGCCATATTCCGCACCGCCATGATGACGCAGCATCAGGTGTCGGCACAGGGTGGCACCGATAAGGTGCAGTATTACGTCTCGGGCAACTACATGTATCAGGACGGTACCATCATCGGCTCCGATTTCCGTCGTTTCAGCGTGCGCGCCAACATGGACGCCCAGCTCAAGTCATGGCTCAAGTTCGGAATGAGCGCCACCTACAGCAACACCAACGAAGACCTGAAACTCGCCGACGGCGAGAACGGTATCGTGACATATTCGCTCACCACGCTCCCCGACATACCTATCTATGACGTGGACGGCAACTATAGCTCGGTGGTGCGCGAAGGCTACTCAAACCCCAACCCGGTAGCCCTCGCCCTCACCGACGAGGTGAAACTTGGCCGAAACAAGCTGACCGGTAATTTCTTCTTCGACGTGACTCCGATCAAGAACCTCACGTGGCATGCTGAGCTCGACTATGATGTCTCCAACTCGAAATCTGACCGCTTCAAGCCTACGGTCGATCTCGGAAGCTGGGTGCGCCAGTCGAACGAGTCCGGCATCAACAAGAACTCGTCGTGGTTCTGGGCGCTGAAAAACTACGTCACCTACAACGGGCACGTGTCTAAACTGAACTTCACCGCGATGGTGGGTCAGGAATGCTGGGAATCGAACTATAACTATACCGGCATCTTCAACACCAACCTCCCCTCAAACGAGGTGCACAATCCGGCGCTCGGCGCCGGCACAGCCACTATCAGCGCCGGATGGGGAAGCTCGGCTATGGCCTCTTTCTTCACCCGCGAGACCCTTAACTGGGACGACCGTTATCTCCTCACATACACTTTCCGCTACGACGGCAGCTCGAACTTCGGCCCCTCCAACCGCTGGGCAGGCTTCAATTCGGTGGCCGCCGCATGGCGATTCTCCAACGAGAAGTTTATGGAAAGCACAGCCGACTGGTTCACCAACGGCAAAATCCGCCTCGGCTGGGGCCAGACCGGTAACTCCAACATCGGCGGCTATGCCTGGGGTGCGGCAATCTCGCGCATGCCCTCCGCTCTCGGTATGGGCTATCGTCCGGCCAATATCCCCAACACCGGCATCAAGTGGGAGACACAGGTGCAGGAGAACATAGGTATCGACCTCGCTTTCCTCAACAACCGCATCGTCTTCACCGCCGACGCTTACATCAAGACATCGAAAGACATGCTCATGTCGATGCAGCTGCCCTCATATATGGGTACGCAGGGCAACGGCTCGTCGGCTCTCGCAGCGCCAAAGGGCAACTATGGCGAGATACGCAACCGGGGCCTCGAGTTCGACCTGACCGGACGTCCCTTCGTAGGCGAATTTGAATGGGAGTCAAACTTCCAGATCTCTTTCAACGAAAACAAGCTCGTGGCACTTTCAGGCACAGAAAACGCCAACCTCGTGGGCTACGGCCAGTGGAGCGACGTGGTGTCTGTCTCGGAAGTAGGCAAGCCCCTCTATAACTTCTACGGCTATGTGACCGACGGCGTCTATAAGGACTATGACGACCTGATCAACTCTCCGAAGCCTGTGGCCTCCACTCCCTCCGACGGAGTATATCACCCCTACACCACCACGTATATCGGCGATATCAAGTTCAAGGATCTCAATGGCGACGGCAAAATCACTGAAGACGACCGCACCGTGATAGGCAATCCGCTGCCCAAGTTCACCTTCGGCTTCAACAATACCTTCCGCTGGAAAGGGTTTGACCTCAACATCTTCATCAACGGCTCTTACGGTAATGACGTGTTCAATTATCTCTCGATGAGCCTCACCAACATGAAGAGCGCGTGGGCCAACCAGCTCACCACTGTCAGCCAGCACGCCATCCTCATGCCTCTCAATGGCGAATATGGCAGCAGCGTACACGACTGGATCTATGATCCCTCCAATGTAGTGGTGGCCAATCCCGACACCCGCATCCCGCGCGCCTCGACATCCGACCCCAACGACAACGACCGCGTATCTGACCGCTATGTGGAAGACGGAAGCTATATCAGAATAAAGAATATCGCTCTGGGCTACACGTTCCCGACACGCCTCGTGAAGAAATGGCATCTCGAGAATCTTCGTCTCTACTTCAACGTGCAGAATATCCACACCTTCACGAAGTATTCAGGCTATGATCCCGAAGTGGGAGCCTCAACGCAGGACTCTTCCGGCCTCGTGTTCGGCCTCGACAATGGCCGCTATCCCTCGCCGATCACTTACACCTTCGGCCTCAACATCTCTTTCTAACCTCAAGGACACACAATCATGAAAATAAAGAATCTCAAATATCTGCCCCTGTTCGCAGCTGCAGCCATGAGTCTTTCCTCGTGTGAGGACTTCCTCAACCGCCCTTCGGAAGACAACTACAACGTGGCCGTGTTCTACAAGACCGACGAACAGTGCTATCAGGGTGTGAACTATCTCTACAACTCACCCTGGTATGACTTCCAGCGCGGCTTCATCAAGATGGGCGAGGTGATGTCGGGCAACATCTACTGGGGCTCCTCTCCCTATCAGGAGATGAGCGTGAACGGCACGGACACCGACAATATCAATATGTCATACTCCCTCTGGTCTGTGATCGGCCACGCCAACACCGTCTATACAAACCTCGAGAAATATGCCGGCGGCGACGTGACTCCCGCGGTGAAGGACGCATGCAAGGGAGAATGCCTCACATTAAAGGCGCTCGCCTATTTCTTCCTGGTGCGCACCTACGGCGAAGTGCCCATCATCCACGACAACAGCAAGGAACTTGAAGACGGCACTTATAATTCAAAATTCAAGGTGCAGCGTGAAGATGTCTACGAATACATCATCATGACGCTCGAGAAGGCGCTGGAGCTTCTGCCGAAGCAGGCCAAGCAGGCCGGCCGCATCGACTACTACTGCGCCGAAGGTCTTCTGGCCAAAGTGTATCTGACTAAGGCAGGAGTGACGGGTTCGCTCTCGCAGGCCGACCTCGACAAGGCCGCCGGATATGCCAAAGACGTCATAGACAACTCCGGACGCAGCCTGATGCCCGTCTATTCCGACATCTTCAGGATGCAGAACAATATCTCAGACGAGTCGCTGATAGCATGGCGCTGGAGTTCGGCACGTGACCCCTGGACTCAGCAGAATACCCTGCAGAGCGACCTGGCGCTGACGGGCTTCACCGAATTCGGCGACACCTGGGGAGGCTGGGGAGGCCCGTCGGTAGACCTGCAGGATGCCTTCGGAGTATCGGCGATCGACGACCCGACATTGCGTTCCGACATCGACACTCGCCGCAAGGCCACAATGATGCTCGTAGGCGACGTATATGAATATTTCTGGACTGACAAGGGCGGATTCGACTATCTCCGCTTCGTCTACGACTATGAGGACTACGGCAAGGGCGGCCCCGGCGGAAGCTGGCAGTGCCCCACAGGATCAAACTGCGTGAAGCATCTCTACGGCAACACCTACGACCATGTGCAGGCGCTCGGCACCTCTCCGGCCATGATGGCCAACGGCCTCGCAACACATATCCTGCGTCTCGCCGACGTCTACCTCATATATGCGGAGGCAAAGATGGGAACCGCCGGCAGCACTACCGACGCTTCCGCTCTGGCGGCTTTCAACGCCGTGCGTTCGCGCGCCATTCCGACAGCTACACCCAAGACATCGATCACTTTCGACGACGTCTGGAAAGAACGCCGCCTCGAACTTGCCTGCGAAGGCGACCGCTGGTATGACTTCGTGCGCCTTTCCTACTATGATCCCGAGCGCGCGATCAGCGAGATTCAGAATCAGCGCCGCGCCGCTTTCAACGGATACAACGAAGTGGCTAAGCTTTATTACGAAACAGGCACATGGAATCTGGATCCCTCCACTACATACTACGACACTGCGGCCGAGAAGCCGAACGTGACACGGGAGACATTCACGGTGCCCTTCCCCACGGAAGACCTCGTGTTTAATCCCAACCTGAAGGAGCCCGCGATACATGAGGACGTACGTGCCCTCTACACCTACTAACACTATCAATATAGAAGCAAATGAAACTATATAACTGGATGCCGGGCGTCGCTCTTATGGCCGCGGGCCTCTCACTCGCCTCTTGCGACGACACCCCCAACGCATTTGAACTCACCGATGGAGTGCCCACGATCAAGTTCGTGCGCACCACCGATCCTGCCGCCGCCGACTCTCTGATCACCGGCGCCCTTCTCGACAAGACCATCTGCCTCGTGGGAGAGAACCTCACATCGATCCGGGAGATGTATTTCAACGACCAGAAGGCCATACTCAACACGTCGCTCATCACCGACCACACGCTCGTGGTCACCGTGCCGGGAAACATCCCCGCCGAAGTGAGCAACAAAATCTTCATGACTACCAAAGACGGCCATCATGTGGAATATCCTTTCAAGGTGAATGTGCCCGGCCCGGCCGTGGTGTCGTTCTCCAACGAGTATGCGCGTCCCGGCGAGACCGTAACCATCACAGGAAACTATTTCATAGATGACCCCAACGTGCCGCTCACCATCACGATGCCCGGAGGCATCAAGGTGCCTGAGGCAAACATCACCTCGATATCGCAGTCGCAGATCGAATTCACCGTTCCCGAAGGAGCGGAGGAAGAGGGCCGCATATTCGTATCGACCATCTACGGCGAGGGACGCTCAAACTTTTACTATCACGACACGCGCGGCATGCTCTTCGACTTCGACGGAATGACAGGACTCGACTTCGCAAACAACTGCTGGCACGCCCAGGAGGCTAAGGCCGACGAATGGAGCCTTTCGGGTAAATATGTGCAGCTCGGCGACCCATCCGTCACTCTCGACGATACCAGCTGGGGCGACCAGAACTTCTCGCTCGAATACTGGCCCGGCGACTGGGGCCTGGGAGTCAATTCCTTCCCCACGAGCGGACAGGGAATGCTGCTCACCGACCTCGTGAACTTCTCAGACTTTGAGAACATGGGCCTCAAGTTCGAGATGTGCATTCCCACGGCCAACCCATGGAGCGCCTGCGCCATGCAGATAATCTTCGCTCCCTACTCGGCAGTGCAGCTCACGGATGCCAACAATCAGTTCTTCCACGAGACTCCCGACCTGCTGCCGCGCGCCCTCTATCGCCCCTGGCAGACCACCGGAAGCTACGACACCGGCGACAAGTGGGTGACAGTGACCGTGCCCTTCTCGGCATTCTCGTTCGATAACGAGGGAGGCCCTTCGGCCGGCAGCCTCACTCCGGATCATTTCGCCACGCTCACGATCTTCGTGTGGGGCGGCGGTATCAGCGGCACCGAGTGCAATCCCGTGATAAAAATCGACAATATCCGCGCCGTGCCACTGAAATAATCAAATCCTAACACTGACAGAAATGAACACTATATTCAAATATTCGAGCGTGGCGGCTCTCGCGGCGCTGATGGCGGCGGGCTCCGTGACCCTCTCGTCGTGTAGCGATGACACTCTCGACACCAACCCCTACAACAAGAGTGGCGTCAACATCGTGGCTATGGGGCCGATGCCCGTCACGCGCGGAGATCAGATCAGAATCTCCGGCACGAATCTCAATCAGGTGAAGGCTGTGGTCTTCCCCGGGGCCAAGGATATCGCTTCGGAAGAGCGCAGCACTATCGAGGTATATGACTTCAACCGCGACGGCAACGAGGAAATCACCGTGACGGTGCCTGAACTCGCACTTGCCGGACACGTGTCGCTGCTCACAGGAAGCGGAGCGACCGTAACCTCGCTTTCCACCATCACTTTCGAGGAGACTATCGAAATAGAATCAGTGAGCCCGCTCACCGACCTCACTGCCGGCGACATAATCACCGTGAAGGGCGACTATGTCTGGAATATCGCCTCAGCCACCTTCTCCGATGGCGTGGTGGTGGAATCGGCCGACTTCCTGAAGGTGAACCGCGTTGAGGCGCAGATTCAGGTGCCTGTGGCCGCTGTTTCGGGCACTCTCGTGCTCAGCGACGGCGACGAGTCAAACCCGCAGGAATTCGTCTACGACGTGACCATCCACACCGCATCCGTCGCATCGCTCGACAAGAATGCGGCTAACGGCGAGGTCTACGAGTTTGGCGACTTCATGACGATCAAGGGCGAGTGTCTCCAGCTTGTGGAGAGCGTGACGTTCCCCGCCGGCATCGACATGCCGTTTGAGGTGAACGCCGACGGCACTGAAATCAGGGTGCAGGTGCCCGAGGAATGCTGCTCGGGTGAGGTGACGCTCACCCAGTATTCAGGCGCCAAAGTCAATAGTCCGGCCTACGCTGTGCCTACGGTGGAGGTGTATTCCATCAACGGCAAGGCCGACGGAGTGAAAGACGTGATGGCCGGCGACCTCATCACCCTCAAGGGCAAGAATTTCGACCGCATACGTGAGTTCTACTTCCCGGGCGAGAGCGCGCCATCGAAGGCATACACGCTTGTAGACGCGGAGACAATCACCTTCAACGTCTTCGACGGAATGCTCGACGGCAACATCCGCATAGTCCAGAACAATTCCATCAGCATCGAGACTCCTTCCATCTCGCTGAAGAAGATGGGCAATGTGGTATGGCAGGGCAATGTGGAATGCGCCGGCTGGAACGGCTCGTTCGGTATCTACACCTGGAGCGGTGCCGACTGGGACTACTGGACTAAGGAAGTCTTCACCGAACCCGGCGTGCTCACCCTGCATTTCGACAATCCTTCAGGCGCCATGATCAAGCTTACCCGCTCGGGCGACTGGACTACTCCTTTCGATAACCTGAAGAACCATGAGTATATCAATTCCGATGACCCGGCCATCCTCACGGTGCCGGCAGGCGTGACGGAATTATCGTTTGACGTGACCGCAGCCGACGTCGCTGCCATTCAGGAATCGGGCTTCACATTCTATGGCGACGGCTACACTCTGACCATGATCGAATACAAGAAAGGCAACGAGACCTCGATCTGGAGCGGCTCGATGGTATTCAACGACTGGTCGGGCGACCAGACCCTCGCATGGGGCGGCTTCGACTGGACTTCGGTGAAGCCTGACTCGGTGATACGCTTCTACCTCTCCATCAACACTCCCGGACAGTGGGCCTTCATAGGTCTCCGCCACGGACAGGACTGGGGGAGCCTGCCAAACAGCGCAGCCTACGACCAGATTGATCTCACAGGCGAGGAATCAGTAATGGCATTCGATCTGCCGGCAAACGTGCTCGACGACATCAACAGCAACGGCGGCTTGGTGATCGTGGGTGCCAACATCACGGTGACCGACATCACCATCGAGTGAATCTGAAATAATTTCAAGGTGCGGAGGCGTGACACCCTCCGCATCTGCCAAATACAACTTGATATCATGAAATTTAAACGATTTTTCCTATGTCTGCCCCTGTTGGCGCTCTTGCTCGCGGGCTGCGGCTCAGACAATAATGAGGCCGAGACCACGCCGCTCGTGGTGGCCGGCTCTTCCATAGCCGAAAACGCCGAGGTGGATCCCGGCGAGGTGACATCAGTCACATTGACATTTTCCGAAGATATAATTGTGGTGAATCCTTCTCACTCGGCCCTCATCGACGATGATGGCTCGCGTCGCTCGCCGCTCGAGGCCGGCACTGTGGAAGGACGCACATGGACTTTCCCCGTGGCTCTCGACTACGACAAGCACTATACCCTCTCCGTAACGGGCACGAGCGTGAAGGCAAAGGGTTCGGGAGTGTTCGTGAAGCCTTATTCGCTGAAATTCTCCACTCAGCCATACAAGGCTCCCGATCCATCTGCCTCGGAAATAGATCCGCTCGTCAATCCCAACGCCACCGCTATGGCGAGGAAGGTGCATGATTTCCTCAAGAGCACCTACGGCAAGCAGATCCTTTCAGGGGCCATGGCCAACGTGAACAACAACAACGACTTCGCCGGATGGATAGAGAAGATGTCGGGCAAATATCCCGCCATCACATTCTACGACCTTATCCATCTTCCCGAATCCGGCCAGAACTGGATCGACTACTCCGACATAACCCCTGCAAAGTCGCAATGGGATGCCAATGGACTCGTGGGCTACGGATGGCACTGGCGAGTGCCGAAAACGGAAGGATCGCCTGAAGCCGATTATGAGGCAACAGTCAGCTTCGACATAGCGCAGGCTCTCACTCCCGGCACATGGCAGAACAAGGTGGTGGAGGAAGACGTCAGGAAAGTGGCGGAAATTCTAAAGAAACTGCAGGACAACAACATCGCTGTGCTGTGGCGTCCGCTGCATGAGGCTGCCGGTGATTATCAATGGGGCGCCTGGTTCTGGTGGGGTGCGCAGGGGCCCGAGATGACGAAGAAACTCTGGATATGGCTCTACGACAAGCTCACCAACCAGTACGGGCTCAACAACCTTATCTGGGTATGGACCGTGCAGCTCAGCCGGGAAGGGAAACTTGCCCCCATGTCCGATCTTCAGGGCGCTTATCCCGGCGATGAATATGTGGATATAGTGGGCCCCGACGTCTACAATCAGAATCATGACGCCTCGCCCGAATATTACGCTGCCGTGCACTCGCTCGTAAAAGGACGCAAGATCGTGGCGATGCCTGAATGCGGCATGCTACCCAACCCCGAGGCCTCGATCACCGGAGGTGCGCCCTGGAGCTATGTCATGCTCTGGTACACTTACGACCAGCACAAGCAGGGCAGTGCCGCCGACGGCTTCGGCAACACTCCGCAGTATATCAAGGAGTGGATGAACAGCCCTTATATCATAACCCGCGACAAAATGCCAAATCTGAGATAACACACCCATATATAGAATAATGAAATACGGATATTTTGACGATAACGCGCGTGAATACGTGATCACGCGCCCCGACACCCCCTGGCCCTGGATCAACTATCTTGGTACGGGCGACTTCTTCTCACTCATATCAAACACGGCGGGCGGCTACGCCTTCTGCCGCGATGCCAAGTTCCGCCGCCTCCTGCGCTACCGCTACAACGGAGTGCCCGCCGACAACGGCGGCCGCTACTTCTACATCAAGGACGGCGACACCGTCTGGAATCCGGGTTGGAAACCCTGCCGCACTCCGCTTGACTTCTACGAGTGCCGGCATGGCATGAACTATACCGTGATCTGCGGCGAGAAAGACGGAATCCGCGCTACGGAGACCTTCTTCGTGCCGCTCCACGACCGGGTGGAACTCTGCAAGCTCACTCTCGAGAACCGCTCTGGCAGCGAGCGCCGCATCACGCTCTTCTCCTTCGTGGAGTGGTGCCTCTGGAACGCCCAGACCGATATGGAGAACTTTCAGCGAAATTTCTCTACGGGCGAGGTTGAAATCGAAGACTCCACCATCTATCACAAGACGGAATTCCGCGAGCGCCGCAATCACTACGCCTTCTATCACAGCACGACTCCGGCCGACGGCTTCGACACAGACCGCGAGGCCTTTATCGGGCTTTACAACGGCTTCGAGGCGCCTCAGGCCGTGACTGCCGGAAAATCGACAGGCAGCGTGGCCCACGGATGGTCGCCCATAGCGTCGCATTCGTTCAATATTACTCTTGCCCCGGGCGAGAAGTGTGAGCTCGTGTTCCAGCTTGGATATGTCGAGATAGAAGACGGCGACAAGTGGGAGAGCAAGGGTGTGATCAACAAGAAGCCGGCGAAGGCCATCATCGGGAAGTATGACACGCCTGAGAAGTTTGACGCCGCTCTCGCCGAGTTGCGCGCGCATTGGGACACCCTGCTCGAAGGCTTCAGGCTCAAGTCGCATCTGCCGGAGCTCGACCGCACCGTGAACATCTGGAACCAGTATCAGTGCATGGTCACTTTCCACATGTCGCGCTCGGCGTCTTTCTTCGAGAGCGGCATCGGACGCGGCATGGGATTCCGCGACTCGAACCAGGATCTCGTGGGCTTCGTGCACATCATCCCCTCGAAAGCCCGTGAACGCATCATCGACATCGCATCCACACAATTCCCCGACGGAGGCTGCTATCACCAGTATCAGCCCCTCACCAAGCGGGGCAACAACGATATAGGCGGCGGCTTCAACGACGACCCCATGTGGCTTATCTTCGGCACCGCGGCCTACATCAAGGAGACCGGCGACACATCCATTCTCGACGAGCCGGTGCCCTTCGACAACAAGCCGGGCTCCGAAGTCCCGCTCATGGAGCATCTGCGCGTATCGTTTGATCATGTCATCAATAATCTCGGCCCCCACGGGCTGCCGCTCATAGGCCGTGCCGACTGGAACGACTGCCTTAATCTCAACTGCTTTTCCGACAATCCCGACGAGTCGTATCAGACCACCGAAAACGTGACTGAAGGCTCGAAGGCCGAGTCGCTGATGATAGCCGGCCAGTTCGTGGTCTACGGTCAGGAATATGCCGATCTCTGCCGCTTTATGGGCGACGAGAAGGAGGCCCTGCGCGCGGAGGCCGAGGTGGAGAAGATGCGCGAGGCCGTGAAGAAATACGGCTGGGACGGAGAGTGGTATCTCCGCGCTTACGACTTCTTCGGCAATCCGGTGGGAAGCGATAAAAACGAGGAAGGAAAGATATTCATCGAGAGCCAGGGCTGGTGTGGCATGGCCGAGATCGGTAAGGAGGAGGGGATGCCCCTCAAGGCTCTCGACTCGGTGAAGGAGCGCCTCGACTGCGAGCATGGAATCGTGCTCAATAATCCTCCCTTCTCCAGCTGGATCAAGGAGTATGGCGAGATTTCCTCCTATCCCGAGGGCTACAAGGAGAATGCAGGCGTATTCGCCCACAATAATCCCTGGGTGATCATAGCCGAGACGAAAGCCGGACGCAATGAGGACGCCTGGGAACACTACCGCAAGATATGTCCCGCTTTCCTCGAAGACCGCAGCGATCTGCGCCGGATGGAGCCTTACGTGTATTGCCAGATGACTGCAGGAAAGGATGCGGCGCGTCCGGGAGAAGCTAAGAATTCATGGCTCACGGGCACGGCAGCGTGGAACTGGTATGCCATCACGCAGTATATCCTCGGCATACGCCCTGAATATGACGGACTGACCATCGACCCGAAAATTCCCGCCGACTGGGCCGGCTTCACCGTAAGCCGCAGTTTCCGCGGTGCTGACTATGAAATCTACGTGGAGCGCAAGGGTAAAGGGGATGAAATCTCCATATCGCTCAATGGAAAGAAGATTGAAGGCAATCTTATTCCGACACAACCGGAAGGAAGCAAAAATAAAATTGAAGTCATTATAAAATAAATATCATGAAAAAATTCGCAACTATCATACTTCTCGGTGTCGCAGCGTGCACTGCATCTATGGCATCCACTCCCGCCGACGCGCTGCGGGAGCGACTCGGAAAAATGCAGGATTCCGGCAAGATTGCCTTCGGGCAGCACGACGCCACGGTCTACGGCCGCTACTGGGCCTGGGACAATGACCGCTGCGACATAAAGGAGGTGACCGGCGACTATCCCGCGGTGTGCAACTGGGATCTCGGATGGCTCGAGATAGACTCTCCCATAAATCTCGACTCGGTGCCCTTCGAGAGGATACGCCGCGAGGTGCGGCTGCACAACGCACGCGGCGGAGTAAACACCGTGAGCTGGCATCCGCAGAATCCCTTCACCCTCGGCAATGCCTGGGATAAGGCTCCCGAACATGCGCCGGTGGCCGAGATGGTGACTCCCGGCACGGAACTCAACAATACACTCACGCAATGGATAGGCAAGACCGCTGACTTCATCGGCTCGCTCAGGGATGAGCAGGGCAACCGCATCCCGGTGGTGTTCCGCCCGTGGCACGAGCACACAGGCACATGGTTCTGGTGGGGACAGCACACCTCCACACCGGAGCAATACAAGCAGCTCTGGAAGATGACACGCGACATTTTCGATCAGAAAGGGATCGACAATGTGGTGTGGGCATATTCTCCCGATAAGGTGACGACCGAGGAGGAATATTTCGAGCGCTACCCGGGCGATGACCTCATCGACATACTCGGAGCCGATATCTACGCCTTCAACGGAGAGGAGGGTATCGACACTTTCCTCGGATATATCAACACCGAACTCCCCATCGCCGTGCGCGAGGCCAAGAAGCGCGGCAAGATAGCGGCCCTCACCGAATGCGGCCTCGAGGGCATCACGGTGCCTTACTGGTACGACAAGGTGCTGCTGCCGGCGATAAGTCAATATCCCCTTGCCTACATCACCGTATGGCGCAATTCCCCGACGAAGCCCAATCACTGGTATGTGCCCTTCAAGGGGCATCCGGCCGAAGAATCGTTCGTTAATTTCTACAACTCTGATAAAACAGCATTTCTCAAAGACATCAAATGATGAAAGATTTATTTGAAACCCGCCGCCGGCTCGTAGAGGGTCGCTACGAGGAACTCGTAAGCCGCAGCAATACTCCGCTGCTCAGTGAGAACGGTATCTATACCCGTTGGAAAAACCCGGTGATTCTGCCCGGTATGATTCCTCCCACATGGAGATATGACTATGACCCCGCCACGAATCCCTATTTCATGGAGCGTATCGGAGTGAATGCAACCCTCAATTCAGGAGCCATCAAGATCGGCGACAGATACGTGCTCGTGGTGCGCGTGGAAGGTGCCGACCGCAAGTCATTTTTTGCCGTCGCGGAAAGCCCCAACGGAGTAGACAATTTCCGATTCCGCGAGCGTCCGGTGACTATGCCCGAAGATAGCGTGCCGGGAACGAATATCTACGATATGCGCCTCACCCGTCACGAAGACGGCTGGATCTACGGCCTCTTCTGCGTGGAGCGTCACGACGACTCCAGGCCCGGTGACCTTTCGGCGGCCACAGCCACCTGCGGCATAGCCCGCACGAAGGATCTCGACACGTGGGAGCGCCTTCCCGACCTGAAGACCGGGAGCCAGCAGCGCAACGTGGTGCTCCATCCCGAGTTTGTAGATGGGAAATATGCACTCTACACACGTCCGCAAGATGGCTTCATCGATACCGGCTCGGGCGGCGGAATAGGCTGGGCTCTCGTAGACGACATCACCAATGCCGAGGTGAAGGAGGAGAAAATCATCGACCCGCGCTATTATCACACCATCAAGGAGGTGAAGAACGGCGAGGGGCCTCATCCCATCAAGACCCCCAAAGGATGGCTGCATCTCGCACACGGCGTGCGCGGGTGCGCCTCCGGTCTGCGCTACGTGCTCTATCTCTATATGACGGCACTCGACGAGCCCTGGCGTCCGATAGCCAATCCCGGCGGCCTCTTCATGGCTCCCGTAGGCGAAGAATATATGGGCGATGTGATGAACGTGCTCTTCTCCAACGGATGGATTGCCGATGAAGACGGTAAGGTGTTCATCTACTACGCTTCGTCGGATACGAGGATGCACGTGGCCACCTCCACCGTGGATCGTCTCGTGGACTATTGTCTCAACACTCCGGCCGACGGCCTGACCACGGGCGAGAGCGTCAAGACCATCAACCGCCTGATAGATAAAAATCTGGATTATTTCAAAAACAACAAGTGATCATGGCAGTCCTTTCTGAAAAAATCGGATATGCCCTCGGCGATGCAGCCTCAGGAGGTATCGTGTGGAAGATAATGTCGATAGCCTTCCCCTTTTTCTTCACCAATGCTTTTGGCCTCTCGCTTGAAGATGCGGCGCTGCTCATGCTGATAGCCCGTCTTTTCGATGTGGTCACCGATCCCATCATGGGAAGTCTCGCCGACCGGACGCAAAGCCGCTTCGGCACCTACCGCCCCTGGCTTATCTACGGCGCTATCCCGTTTGGCCTCGTCTTCGCCCTTCTGCTCTACACCCCCGACTTCGGCCCGGATGGAAAGCGTGTGTATGCCTACGCCCTCTATCTGCTGATGATGGTGCTTTACACGGCCGTAAACGTGCCATACGGTTCGCTGCTCGGCGTCATGACGGAAGACGACAATGAGAAAAACCAGTTCTCGGCCTATCGTATGGTGGGCGCCTATGCTATGGGATTCATCACCCTGCTCTCATTCCCTTACATTCAGAAGATGATCGGAGGCAACGAGAATGACCCCGTGGTGCTCGCTCATCAGTATTCCATCATAGGCATCATATTCGGAGCCATCGCCGCAGTCATGACCCTCGCATGCGGCCTCATGACCAAGGAACGTCTGAAACCCGTGCGCGCCGAGAAATTCAGTTTCAAGCAGTTTGCCGATCTTTTCCACAACAAGCCGTGGGTGTGCATGACCATAATCAGCGTTCTCACCAACTTCTTCAACGGTTTCCGCTATGCGGTGGTGGCCTACATGTTCGACTATTGCCTCGATGGAGAAGTGACATTGGGAAGCTTCATCATCAACTATACGGTCTTCATGGCGTTTGGCGAGATCACTTGCATGATCTTCGGAGGGTTGTCGCCGGTGTTCACCAAGTGGGTGGGCTCCAAGCGTATTGCCTTCACTTGGGCTGCGGTAATATGCTTTGTCACTTCAGTGCTGTTTTTCTTCATTCCGATGAGCACATCGTATATCTGGCTGATGATTGCGGTGTCGGTAGTTACTTCTATCGGTGTGGGAATCTATTCGCCGCTTCTCTGGTCGATGTATGCCGATGTGGCTGACTATGCCACGGCGAAAAACGGCGTCTCGTCCACCGGCCTGATCTTCTCATCGGGCACGATGGCTCAGAAATTCGGAAGTGCAATTTCGGGATCGCTCATAGCAATCTTCCTCGGAATGGCCGGAGCCACCATGATTGAGATCGAGGGCACCACCACGATCAATCCTGAATCGATCACGGCCTCCGTGCGCACTATGATATGGGCTCTTTTCTCACTCTTCCCCGCTGGCATAGCAGCCATCATGGGCTTCATGACCTACTACTTCCCGATTAAGAAGTGATGTTGAATCTTGAACAGTAATCTTTAATGGAAAAGCAAAAATTCCGCGAAGAACTTCTTGCAAACCTGCAAGACAATATACTGCCTTACTGGATCGACACGATGCAGGATCCCGCCGGCGGCTTCTATGGCCGCCGAGCTTCGGGCGACGTGCTGCATGCCGATGCCCCTAAGGGTGCGATCCTAAACGCCCGTATCCTCTGGAGCTTCTCGGCGGCTTTCCGCTCGCTGAAGCGTCAGGAATATCTCACGGTGGCTACACGGGCCTTCCGCTATCTGGCCGACAATTTCGTAGACCGCGAATATGGCGGCGTCTACTGGAGCCTGAACGCCGACGGAACGCCGCTCGACACTAAGAAGCAGTTTTATGCGATAGGCTTCGCCATCTATGGCCTGTCGGAATATTACCTCGCCTCGGGCGACGATGAGGCCCTGGCGCTTGCCAAGAGCCTCTTCCGCGACATAGTGGATCATAGCCGCGACGCAGCCCTCGGGGGCTACGTGGAGGCCGCCACGCGCGACTGGAAGCCGATTCAGGACATGCGCCTGAGCGACAAGGACGCCAACAGCGCGAAGACCATGAACACGCACCTGCACATAATAGAGCCCTTCACCAATCTGCTGCGCGCATGGCGCGACCCGGAACTGCTGGCTCTCACGCGCGAGCTTCTCGACATATTCCTCGGGAAGATTCTCGACGCCGAGACCGGACATCTGGGCCTTTTCTTCTCGAATGAATGGAAGCGCGAGGACGCTATCTATTCCTACGGGCATGATATCGAGGCATCGTGGTTGCTTCTCGAGACGGCGCAGGTGATAGGCGACCCGGCCCTGACGGAGCGCACGCTTGCCGCCACGAAGAAGATAGCCGACGCATCGTTTGAGGGCCTTACCGAAGATGGCGCCATGATCTACGAGCGCGAGGGCAACGGACATCTTGACACCGACCGCCACTGGTGGGTGCAGGCCGAAGCCGTGATCGGGCAGCTTTATCTGTGGAAGTATCACGGAGAGGCCGATATGCTCGGGAGAGCCTACCGCACATGGGAATACATACGCGACAATATCGTGGACAATGAAGGAGGAGAATGGCACTGGCGCCGCTCGGCCGAAGGGCATCTATATCCCGCGGACGACAAGGCCGGCTTCTGGAAGTGTCCCTATCACAACACCCGCATGGTGCTGGAGTCGGCGCGGCTACTCGAATAGCATCGGCACCGAACTTCCTCCCGGGGAGTGCATCTGACGCAAGATATCGAGCGCTCTGAGGAATGATTCGGAATCAACATCAGCAGGATATACGGGGTCGGCAATGCTGCTGACCCCGTTTTTCGGTTCTATAAGCGTGTCGTGCCATAGCATGGTAATGGCAAGCAGGGCCGTGGGGTTGCTGATGTGATAGCCGTCTTCAGAGAACTGATTCTCCACCTCGGGGTAAGCCTTGCGCATGTCGTGGATGAGAGTGGCGGAGTGGAGTTTATATTCCATACCTTCCGAAGCGAGATCTCCGGCCTCGATGATGGCTTGGTGCATCTTTTCCGAATCCCAGTCGTATGCGGCGAATCCGTCATGCTGCGTGCCGGGGCGGTAGGCCCAGGTGTAGTGCCAGCCGAGTTTCACGCCGGGATGCGTCTCGCGGCAGAGACGCGACAGGTATTCGAGATATGGCTGATAACTCCTCCAGATTCCCGAGAGATAGGAAGCCTGCTGAAAAGTCACTATATCCCAGTCGAGAAGACACAGGGCCTCATCTAATGTCTTGATTTCCGATTTCACCCATTCGCCTCCGTCAGAGTAGTAGAGATCATAGTCCGGAGCGCCCGAGATGTGGCTTTCCCAGTGCTGCGAGAGCGAGCACCCGGAGCGCGTCAGCCTGGCGATGCAGATTGAGTCGCCGTCGAGCTCGGAGATAAGCATAGGCAGATAATGGCACGCATTGATGGTGAAACTGTTGCCGATGGCGAGAATCTTCAGCGCAGAACCGTGATGGCGCGCCCACAGGGGTGAGTCGGGATGCGCAGGCGCCGTATCTGCCGGGCTGCAGACCATGCAGGGGGAATATTCCGGGTCATCCTCATGGCTGCATGCCGCAAGTCCGCAAAGGGCGGTTAAGGCGACTGCCAGTATAGAAAGAATTTGTTTCATGGTGGCGTAAGGCAATGTTTTTCTATGGTCAGATCTGAGGCATGAGGGGCATGGAGCCGCTGTTGTCGATGATTCGCAATGGAACTCCGCATTCCCTGAGGAGGTCTTCCTCGCGGTCTTGGGCCCGTATTCTGTCGCGTATATGATCGGGGTTATGTCCGTCGCGTACGCTCACGCGGCTTAGACGCACATCCTCAGGCGCGCTGACGAGCCATATCTCGGAGCATAGCGCGGCAAGACCTGAAGACGCAAGAATGGCGGCCTCCACGAAGGCGCGGGGTTTTCCTGCGGACTGCTGACGGATGTGCCAGCGCTCCACGTCGTCACGCACCAGATGGTGGACAAGGTTGTTGAGCCATAGCCGTTCCTTTTCATCGCTGAAGACGCGCTCCGAGAGTGCCGGGCGGCAGATGGGCCCTCCGGCAGGGCATACGGAGTCGCCGTAGCGCGCATGTAGCGCATGGATCACCTCAGCGGAGGTGTCCATTATTCGCTTGGCATTCAGGTCGCAGTCGTAGACGGCCTCACCGCGCAGACGCAGTATCCTGCTCACCACTGATTTTCCGCTTCCTATTCCCCCGCATATACCGATCATCATATCGCAAAATTAGTAAAAAATTGGAAAATAGCCAAAATAATATTAATTTCGCAAGCGAAATTAATAATTGAGTTTTTATGAGGAATTTTACTAAGTTTGCATTAGGACTGGCTGCAATGGTTGCCATGCCGGCATCGGCAGCTCCATTATCGCCGCTTCAGATGATGAAAGACGTGAAGACGAGCCTTTCAGGAAACAACAGCGTTAAGGAGATGCGCAAGGCTGCACGGAAGAATGCCACCGAGATCATGCGCATGTCGGAACTCGCCAAGAAGATGAAACCGGGCACGGTCAAGACCTTCGGCTGGGACGAGGAGGAATGGATGCCGGATGGCACCACCAAGTATACCTACGACGTGGCCGGACATGTCACCGTAGAGTACGCGACAAGCGAGGATGGCCTCGTCTCGAAGACGGTGTATGAATATTACCCTGACGGAATGCTGAAATCAAAAATCTCGACCGTGTCGGAAGATGGCATCAACTTCGAGAACTACTCGAAGAACGAGTTTGAATACGACCCGATCCTGACAGATGTGATCACCGACCGCAAGGAATTGATATGGGTGGAAGGGGAATGGCAGAACGGCAACTGCTATAAGCGCATCATCACCCGCGATGAGAAAGGCAACATCACCAGCTCGGTGATAGCGGTGCTTTTCCAGGGCGAATACGACCCCACACAGAAACTGGAGATAGTCTACGGCGAGGACGGAAAGGCTGCTGAAATCACTGAGAAGATCCTTAACCGTGATTATTACACGGATGAATACTACTGGGAGCAGGACATACACTTGACCGACATAGTCTGGGACAGGACTGACGGACAGATCTACGACGCAGAGGAGATATTTCTCGGCAATAACCGTATAGCATCAGCCCACAGTGAAGATGAAGATGATATTGCAATCGACATGACTGTGAAATATTCAGACGACAACGATGCCTACACAGCGACCATGAACGCTGTGGTGGATGGAGAGGCTATCACAGGAACTGCTGAATACACTCCTCTGGATAATGACGGATATATTCTGGTCACAGCAACTTATCATAATGATTGGCAGTTAACCGCAACGCGGGAAGAGTGCCGGTATGACGACTGGGGACTCCAGACGCTTTCTTTGGAGAGTGAGACTGAGGGACTCTCGACATATTCCCAAAGCATCATAGGAGAAGTGGAATATGACAAGGATGGGAAACCTGAGGTCTACACCGTGAGCGTGAATGTCTATGATGACGAGATAGATTATGAAGAGACGACATACATGATGCGCGCTGAATTCAGCGATTACATCGATGTCACCTCGGGCTCGTGTCCCGGTGTCGTGGATGAAGCTGCTCCGGAAAGATATTTCAATCTGCAGGGTATGCCGGTAGATGTTCCCGAAAAGGGCCGGATCGTGGTGACTGAGTCGGGAGCGAAGAAAAAGTTTTAAGCGTCAATAAGCAGAATGGCCGGGCATTTCGGATGAAATGCCCGGCCATCTGTATGATACATATATCTTGTAAATCTCAGACAAGATGCCCTATCAGTGCCTCGCGGTCGCCCGGCAGAAGGTCGATCACGGGAATCTCGATCATGGTGTAGGCTCCGGGTGCGAGACGCATCGAGGCGCGGGCCACGCCCACGAGTATCTGGGCTGTGAGCGCGGGATTATTGATCGACATGTTGAACTCGAAGCGCTGGTTCTGTGTCTTTCCGGAGACACCCTTACGAACGAGATGCACGCCATGGCCCATGTCCTTCACGGCATCCACGCTCTCCACGGCCATCACGTGGGTCTCGTCTGAGGCAAAATAGGGGTCTTCCTTCACTGCTTTGGCCACGTCTTCGAGGCGCGCGCCATCTTCGAGCTCCACATATACCATGCGGCGGTGCATGCCGTCGCCTTTAGGCATTGTCATGGATAAGGCATTTTTCACGCCGGGCTTCGACTTTACGCACACCGTGTGGCCCATGCTCATGCCGGGGCCGAAATTGGTGTGGGTCAGACCCTTCGGGGCTGCTGCCTCGAGAAGGGCTCGCACCACCGAGTCGGAGCCCGGATCCCATCCGGCCGAGATCACCGCTACCTTGCCGGCGGCTTTGGCTGCGGCGCCGAGCGAGCGGCGAAGGTCGAGGATGGAGGTGTGGATGTCGAAACTGTCTACCGTATTGATGCCCATGGCGAGATATCTGAGGGCATGCTTCTCCACCTCGCGTGTTGGGGTGCAGAGGATGGCCACATCTACGTGTCCGAGCTCGGAGATGTCGGCCACTACCTTATAATGCGCTATCTCAGCAGGAATCTCATTCACGTTGCGGCGCACGATGCCGGCGATCTCGAAGTCGGGCGAGGCCTCGAGTGCCTCAAGGGTGAACTTGCCGATGTTGCCGTAGCCCACTACGGCGGCTTTAATCTTTGTCATATTCTTCATCTTTTGGGCTCAGCTCCGAGGCTCGGCGGGGGAGTCATCGGAGGCCGGGCATAGTTGTCGTTGGTCAAGGCTGCAGAACTGATAGCCTCTGCTTCTCAGCATTTCGAGGATAAGCGGAAGGGCTATTTTCAGTTTATCTATCGACTTCAGGGAGTCGTGCAGATTGATGATGCACCCCGGGCGCACGTGGCGCGTCACACTTCTCACTATCTGCTCCGGCGTGCGGTCGGCCCTGTAGTCCATCGTGTTGAGGTCAAACATCACGATGCGGTAGCCGTTGCCCGCCAGCGCGTTCTGCTGGGAATAGGTCATAAGGCCGTGGGGAGGCCTGTAGAGCCGGCTTCCGAGAATCTCGTCGGCACGGGCCACGTCGGTCATCATTTCCTCTATCGTCTGGCGATAGGGAGGCACATGATGGAAGGAGTGATTTCCTACGGCATGGCCCTTCTCCAGCACGCTCCTGTGGAGTTCGGGATAGCGGCGGGCGTTGTCGGCCACCATGAAGAAGGTGGCTTGAGCGCCATATTCCTCAAGCGTCTGCAGCAGCCAGGGTGTGGACTCGGGTATGGGCCCGTCGTCGAAAGTGAGATACACCGTCGGGCCTTCGTCGTCCATCCTGAACACCACATCGCGCCTGAAGGCCGGGAGCCTCAGCAGCAGGGGAATCCTTTCCTGTGGCAGCAGCATCAGAGGCCTTGCTGAATGTCGCTCAGGCGCTTGGCGCGCGCCTTGTCGAGCTTGCGGTACTGTTCGTATTTCTGCAGGTTCTCCTCTTGTCCTCCACACTCGAAGTAATATTCGATCGCGCTGTAGGTCACGGTGTCTATGGCCCGTTCCGTTTCCGATCGCTTTGCATACTCATCGGGCGGGAGCGAGGCGAGTTCGTTGGCTACCTCGCAGTAGCGTGCTATCTCAGCCTCGAAATCCTCCCAAGTGATGGCATCTTCAGAGGCAGCACGCGGCTGCCGCTTGGCCATGTAGGCGTCATAGTCTCTCTTTAGTTCATCTTCATTGAGACCGTGGCTCTTCAGTATCGGTTTCACTTTATTCATGTCGCCCCCATATTTACGGTAGAGCTCAAGAGTGCGGTAATACTGGACAGGGATGATGGAATTCTCATACGTCAGCGAGGGGCTGCCGAAGTTGAAACGCATGGTGCGGTTGTAGGCCACGTTTGCCGCATACTTCTCAAGCATCTGCAGCAGTTGCGCGCGTCCTTTCTCCAGACGTTTTTGATCGTTGAGCACGTCGGCTCCGCCAAGCTCGCAGTTGATCTGTGCGAGCGTAAGCGCCGTGGAGGAGTCGAAAGGTGAGACCTTCTCACCGAGATTCTTCTCCATGAGATCCGCTATCTCGGCCGCCTGCCTATACTTCTGCATGGCTTTGGCTGAAGAGTCGCCTTCTGCACGCACCTGATCGCCTTCGGCCAGCAACTGGCTGGCCACGTCTACCATTGACGAGCGTGTGGATAGCAACATGCGCCTTGCAGTCTCGTCGAAGTAAATCTTATTGTCGTCTGAAGCTTTGTCGCCTCCGCCCCAGAGATAGTTTTTCACCACGTTGTAGGCGCGGTCGGTGCGCGGCGCCATATCGGCCTGAATTGTAGGCGTGAGCTGATGGGTCATTCCGGTGCTTCGCACGTAGGGAGTGAGGCCGAGGTGGTAATATGGTCCCACGGTAGACGCCCAGTAGATCGGGCGCTCCCATCCATTGGCTGCATTGGTGGCGATGATGTCGAGCATCAGGATCTCGCCAAGCCCGACATATCCCTTTGCGTTGACGGATTCTGCAGATGAGAGATCAATCACGATCCGGTCTTCGATTAGAGCCGAGTCTTCAGGCGCCACGAGGCCGCGCTTCAGCACCGCGTCGCGGTCTACGGGGATGGTGAGCGTCGAGGAACTGAGCACGGGATAGCCGTAGCGGTCATCATACTGGCCCGCATAGAGGGCCTTGAGCGAGGTGAGCAGGTCGGCGGCGCCGGCATTGCGGCCCGGAAGGGTCACGTCGAGATGACCGTAGGCATAATCGCTCGGCTGAGCGGTGAATTTCACCGGTGCGGCGTCATAGCTCTGCAGGCGCTGCTGGTTGGCATACCAGTCTGAGTTGAGATAGGAGAGGTTTATGATCTTCACGTCGGGGCGCACTCCCTCCACCTCCTGCACATACCAGAGCGGGAAGGTGTCGTTGTCGCCGTTGCAGAAGACGATGGCGTTTGGCTCGAGACTGTTGAGATAGTTTATCGCATAGTCGCGCATTGCGTAGCGTCCCGAGCGGTCGTGGTCGTCCCATGTCTGGCTCACCATCTGCAGCGGCACGAGCAGCGTCACAGCGGCCACTCCCCATGCCAGGGGCGTGTGGAGACGTTCATCTTTCTTCAGCTTCGGAATGTTCAGGAGCATATTGTAGATGGCAGCCACGCCCATGCCTATCCAGATGGCGAAGGCATAGAACGAGCCGGCGAAGGCATAGTCGCGCTCGCGGGGCTGGTTGGGCACCTGATTGAGATAGATCACGATGGCGATGCCTGTCATGAAGAAGAGGAAGAATACTACCCAGAACTGCTCTATGCCGCGTCGTCCTTCAAACGACTGCCAGCAGAGCCCAAGCAGGCCCAGGAGCAGGGGCAGCATGTAGAAGACGTTGTGGCCCGGATTGCCCTCGCCCTGATCGTAGGGCAGGAGGCTCTGGTCGCCGAGGCGGGCGTTGTCGATGAAGGGGATGCCCGATATCCAGTTGCCGGCATCGAGCTCGCCGTTCTGGTTGTTGATGTCGTTCTGGCGGCCGGCGAAGTTCCACATGAAATATCGCAGATACATGTGGTTGAGCTGATAATTGAAGAAATAGGCCAGATTCTGCGCGAAAGAGGGCTTGAAAGCATACTTCGGAGCATACATCACGCGGCCCGTAACCTCATTATACTGCGGCTCGCGGTTGGTCTCGAGCTCGGGCACCTTGTGGCCGTCCTGATCCACGGCGTGGATCTGCACCAGTGAAGACCCTGTGGTGTCGAGTCTTACCCACTGCTTGTACTGAGTCTCGTGCTGGCGGCTGTAGAGGCGGGGGAAGAACATGTTGAGCTCGGGATTATAGACCGGCTCCGACTTGTAGTCTTTCTTCACGTAGTAGTCTTTTCCGCGCTCGGCAAGGCGAGTGTTTTGAGCCATCTCGCTGTCTGAGAGGAAGCCGTATTCCGAAGAGGCCACGGCGCCCTTGACGCCCTTGACGTAGAGAGGTTTGCCGGCATCGATACGTGAGGAATACATGGGCGTGGCGAGCGTCACGGGATATCCGTCTTCGGTGTGCCCGAGGGTGTCGGTGCGCACTCCCATCTGCTCTTTCTGCACCTGCGAGTAGAGCGTTTCCCCGTAGATAAGCGGGTTTTCGCCATATTGCTCGCGGTTGAGGTAGGTGGCCAGGTCGAAGACGTTGTCAGGCGCGTTCTGGTTCATCGGCGTGTTGGCGGTGGAGCGGATCAGGATGAGCGCGTAGCTGCTGTAGCCCACGAAGATCATGGCCATGCTCCAGACGATGATGTTGAGCACCCTGACGGGCACAGACTTGCCGAAATAAGTGTAGAGCACTGCCGCGAGCACCGCGAGGAGCACCCACCCGAGCCATGCCGAGTCGCCTATCCAGAGCATTCCGGAGATGGCCACGGCCGCCAGGAAAGAGATGCGTATCATGTTGGCGCTGCGCTGCTGCTTCAGGGCGAAGAGGGCCCAGACGAACACTGCCACTACGGTGATGGCATAGATGATTGTGCCCGTGTTGAAGCTCATTCCGCATGTGTTGACGAAGAAGAGCTCATATTGCTGGGCCACCTTGATGAAGCCCGGCACAAGCCCGTAGAGCACGAGCGCGATGATGACGAATGAGATGGCCAGAGCCAGAAGCGAGGTCTTCACGTTCATCGTCTTCCACTTGTGATATGCAAACACGAGCACGATGGCCGGGATGCAGAGCAGGTTGAGAAGATGCACTGCCACGCTGACGCCGATCACGTATGCGATCAGGATTAGGTAGCGGTCGGCATGAGGCTGGCTGGCACGGTTCTCCCATTTCAGTATGAGCCAGAACACCAGAGCCGTGCAGAACGATGAGAAGGCGTAGACCTCACCCTCCACGGCCGAGAACCAGAACGTGTCGCTCCAGGCGTAGGCGAGCGAGCCCACGAGGGCGGAGCCCATGATGGTGACGAGTTTGGAGGCGGGGATTTCACCCTCGTGGTCATCGGCCACCACGAGGCGGCGCACGAGATGGGTGATGGTCCAGAAGAGAAGGAGGATGGTCAGAGCCGACAGAAGTCCGCTCATCGCGTTCACCATCAGGGGAACGTAAGTGGCATCGGGAGCGAAGTTCACGAAGAAACGCCCCACGAGCATGAAGATGGGGTTGCCCGGCGGGTGGCCCACTTCCAGCTTATTGGCTTGAATGATAAACTCTCCGCAGTCCCAGTAGGAAGCGGTGGGCTCGAGAGTGAGCCAATAGGTGAGGAGTGCTATCACGAAGACAATCCATCCGCCTATATTGTTGATGAGGTTGTATTTTCTGGTAATCATGCTTCGATTATCTATTTGACTGCAAATTTAGCAATAAAAACGGATATGTGCAAATAAGCCGTGGTTTTCCGCGCTGTCCGTGTAGCTGTCCGGCAGAAGAAAGGGCACGATTTTCCACTTCAGGGACGCAACGTTAAGCAAATTTAACACGTCGCTGAAAGATTTTTGCAGTGAGCCCGTTTATCTTTGCGTCATGAATCCCGAAAGTATGGGTCTGCCGCATAGATTGAGGTGGCCGGCCCTAAGATGGAGCGGTTTCACAACCATCATCACACTGCAATAATATCGAGATGTTCAGACTTGAAGAATATGAAGCGGACAGGTCGCCACTCACGGCCGGCGAGATGAGCGGGGCGCAACCCGGCGCAGACTCGCTGTGGGTGCAGCGCGTCGATGCCGACGGCGGGCGCGTGGGCGACCCGTTTCTCGTCTCCCGCCGGCTCTACGAACTCCACCTCCGCACCTGGCCCGAAGCCCGCGCCTCCCTCCGCACCCTCTTCCCCTGACGCTTATTCTTCGCATAATTTTTTAGAAGTCGGGAGAAAGATCGGTTGGCAGGGAGAAAAACGGTAATATTTCAAACTTTTCTTGATTATGTCGGAGTTTTTTCCGAACTTTGCAAAACTTCAAAATAAGACATTTAAATAAGACCTCAATGTGCAGTTCTAAAGAATGCATCAGGATTATCACCGAAAACAAAGACTTCATCGAAAAGAGATATGGGGTTAAGTCCATCACTCTGTTCGGATCAGTAGCTCGCGGAGATGATCGTCAAGGAAGTGACATCGACCTGCTTGTCGATATGCCTCCTCGTTTCGTCTTGCTTTATGAGCTTAAGACTTTTCTGGAAGATATCCTTAATTCATCGGTCGACATCATCCGAAAGCATTCCCACATGTCTCAGACATTCCTAAACCAAATTTCTCACGATGCTATCCAAATACTCTGACACAGACAAGGACAGGGCTGCCCTCACGCTGCAATCCATAGCTAAGACCATAGACGAACTAATTGTCTGGAATGAGAATGTCCACTCGGTAGAAGATTACTATTCTACCCAGACAGGCATACAACTGCTTGCCGCCAACTGTACACTTATCACAGCAATTGGTGAGGGTATCAATAGGATTGACAGAATTCTTCCGGAATACCTTTCGACCTCTTTTCCCGATATCCCATGGCGGGCCATTGTCGGAATGAGAAATCATATCGCACACGGATATTTTGAACTGGATGCTGATTTGATATTTGAGGCTGTCAAGAAAGAAATTCCAATATTGGAACAGACTATTGCAAAAGCGATAAGTGATATCAAAACAGACAAATAATGTTTTTCTTAGAGACTATTCCGAAAAATAATCATTGGCTTAATGAATAGGAGAGAGAAATTCAGATTGAGACAGACCTGACTCCTATTGAGCATAAAGAAGTATTTATGCATTATTTTTTAGAGTTAATCTTATCGTTTGTCCGTTACCCTCTCCATCTAAAAACATATCTAACGATATCATTGTTATCCTTGTAAGGAACTCTATAATTAGACTCGTCACATGTATCTTATCACAGATAATCTACATAGATTATTCAGCCTTTGCAAGAAATATAATGTCCGGAAACTGTATGCTTTCGGATCGATTCTCACGCCAAGGTTTAATGATCAGAGCGATGTCGACATACTTGTGGATTTCAATTCAGAAATAGACCATGACAACTACGCCGATAATTATTTCGACTTCTACTATGCCTTGAAAAATCTATTTGGCAGAGATGTAGATCTTGTAGATGAAATGTCGGTCAAAAATCCATATTTTAAAGAGGAATTAGAAGAAACAAAATATCTTATCTATGGAAGTTGAGAATCTTATTGATAAAGATAATCTTTAATCGTATTGGAGCAACACACTCAGAGAATCTTATTTACATTCTTGATTTTCCGAAGATAAATGATTAAATTTGCATCCCAAAGAAATAAATATGGAAAAGCAAGAATCTCATATATATGTCTCTGATTATACCGGTGATGACTCTATTCCGGTATTCATCGCATTTGCAATCGAGCAATATAAGCACTATAAGAGTATATCGGGTGAGAAGGCAATGGAGATTCTGTCGGATGCCGGAGCCCTTGAGCATCTTGCTGAGTTCTATGATATCATGCATCAGCATGGAGCCAAATGGCTTATGGAAGAATTGGATGAAATGATTGAACACAACAAATGTAAGAAATGAATCAGATCTTATACCATGGAGGTTCGGATATCATCCGTAGTCCTGAAATTCGAGAACCTGAACGAACTCTTGATTTCGGTAAAGGGTTCTACCTAACTACATCGAAATTACAAGCTGAAAGATGGGTCAAGAACCGCCTTAGAAATTCTCATGATGTCGGATATGTGAATTCCTATTCTTTCGACATCAAAAAAGCAGCCTCTCATTTGAATATAAAGATATTTGAGAATGCCAATGCCGAATGGGTTGATTTTGTACTGGCTAATCGTATGATTGAAGGATACGTTCATGATTATGATATCGTCATCGGCCCCGTAGCGGATGATAAGGTCTATACCCAGTTCTCTCTCTTTGAGGGTGGAATTATCAGTAAAGAAACCTTGATTCAAGAACTTAAGGCCTACCGATTAGTAGATCAATATCTTTTTCATACAGAGAAAGCAATTCCTCATCTGAAATATATCTCAAATTATCCTTTAACTAAATGAATGCCATTACTCCGGAACAGTTATATCTGATATTACCATATAAAGTAAGCCAACTTTCAATGCTGATGGCAAAGAAGTTTGGTATGCCTATCCTTGACGCAATTCGTGCCATCTACAGATCAAATACTTATAAAGAGCTTTCTAAAGAAGAGACAAAACTTTGGCATCTTGGTCCGGTGGCCCTATTCGAATATTATCAAGAAAATAAATAATTCCCGATGTTTTTCAAGATCGCTATAGGGCGGCTGAGCGCTATCAGCCCTTCTGGAATCATTTATTAAGTATTATAGCTTGCGCTTTATCATATTCGAGGTCGGGCATCTGTGCTCCGACCGGAGCTCCTATGTATGTTGGGTCGCAAACTATAAATTTGCGACCTCCTATTATCATTGCATCCCCCTGCACTTCCTGTTCAAAGCATACTGCTGTTGCAAGATGACCCGGGTAATATATTAAGGCAACATCAAGACCAAGTAAATCGCGTACAAGCCGAGAGAATAGGATAGAACGGTCTTCACAATCGCAATAAGGATAGTATAGGGTCTCCTCTGCGAAAAAAGCCCTGTCATGCCCCCACACCTTATCATCATATTCGTAAACGAAACCTGTCTGAACCCAATTCAGCAATTTATTAGCCGCTAATTCAGCAGACAATCCCTCGATTGACTTTTTAAGAGAAGGATATATTGCTTCTTTTGTAACCTGAGCTAACGGAGTATTTGCATACATCGCCCATCTTGTCATCATGTTACCATCTATGATAGAGGAGGGGTATTGATTATAAAAATTGATCAGATTCTCCGGAACATGAGATTGAACTTTGGTGTCAATATACCGTGTTGATTGTAGCATCCTTAAATCCGACATCAATCCACCTAACAATTGCTCTGATGATATGAGAAGAGACAGGGGTCTCTCCCCCTCAAAAGCTGCCCCGCAAATGCTTATTGAATTTGAAGGTTCACCATACGGATAGAAATATGCCCCATCCATATCGAAATATCCTTTGTCGTATATCTGATGCTTACTGCCGAAAAGCATAAACAATTTATTTCCATCGACGGCCAATCTCATCTGATAACCAGATTGACAATATAAGAATGCCATAAGTAATGTCGCCCCATTTGAATCCTTACAATATTGACGACTTAGATCATCTAAAAAGATTAGATAAGCCCAGTCGCACAATCCATATCGTATTCGTGTTTCTAAACAATCACGAATAGCGTTGTCCATATCTTCTGAACACAATCTTTCCCATCCATCTGAGATTGAATGAGGAGAACAGTCTTGTAATATCAATTTGGCAATTTCAGGCAGCCTCACATTGCACATATTATCAAAGAATCTCACTGGGAAATAATCTCCTTTTGACTCTTGGTTCTCTTTTATCGGCTCAATGGGCTTAGGTTGAGGAGAATCCTTGATAGGAATAATCTCTATGGGATTTATAGAAGCGTTGATTGGAATCTGTTCCTCGTCAAAAGGCAACGGAGGAATAGGATTAGGTTCAATTGGCCTATCCATTGGAGTTTTACCTTCATATATACCCCACGCGTATTTAAGAAATCCAATATACTTTTGATTACATTCGTCTCTGAAAGAGGAGTATTCTTTAATCTTTGCCCTTCGGAATTCCTCATACTTTTCTTGTGGGGTCTGAGCAATCATAAGAGAGGGAAGAACAATCAAAATTAATTGTAAAAAAATATACTTATTCATTTTGATTAATATCAATTGAAAAGTCACACTTCTTATTATCTAATGAGCGAAAACAAGTATAAAGACATCTCAAAACTCCACTAATGAGTCCTAAATGGAGTGCAGCATTAACATTTGTATTAGAAGAAATAACAATGGATTTCTTTTCATCTAAATGATTGCATTCATGGTTTGGATATATAAATGTTAAATA
>CAMWXO010000002.1 GCA_947178245.1 uncultured Porphyromonadaceae bacterium | reverse complement strand
CGATTTAAGAATATTAAATACGGAATCGCAAAATTGTTATTTTTCCTTCCGGACAATGTTATGCTCAGAATCCAATATTATATAATCTTACATAGATGGCCTAACCTAACTACACCTAAAAGATTTTCTGAGTGGATTCAGTGGTATAAAATGTTCTATCATAAAGCAACGATGCTTGATTGCACTGATAAATTTAAGGTTAGACAGTACGTTAAAAATAAAGGATGTGGTGATTGCCTAAATGAACTATATCAAGTATGTGACAATGCAGCAGAAATTGATTTTGACAGTCTTCCAGGCAGTTTTGTGGTAAAGACCACAGACGGAGGGAATGGGGATAACGTAGCCATTATAAAAAATAAGAAGAATATTGATTATCACAATCTACGAAAGAAAGTTGATTCGTGGAAAAATAAAAAATATTATATCATTTCAAGAGAATGGGCTTATAAAGGAGCCAACGACTCAAAGATTATAGTTGAAAAATATTTAGAATCAGAGGAAAACTCCGACGGCTCAATTGATGATTACAAATTCCTTTGTTTTGATGGAAAATTTAGATATTTATGGGTCGATAAAAATCGATATTCCGACCATCGTCGAGGATTTTGGGATGAAAATCTTTCCTTCTTAGAACATGTCGAGTCAGATCATCCCACATTCGATATTGCTCCTCAACTGCCCGATAATATAAGAGAGATGATCCACGTTGCAGAAACGCTCTCTAAGGGTTTTCCTTTTGTTAGGGTAGATTTATATAACATCTCCGGCAGAATAATATTTGGAGAATTGACCTTTTATCCGTGGAGTGGATATGTTAAGTTTTCTCCCGATAGTTTTGATTATCAACTTGGTTTATTATTTAATAAAAATGGATAAACGCGTAGCCATAGTAACATTCAACAAGATGTTGGGTCGTATGTTTGATTATATACTATCAACAATATATGTCAGACAATATAAAAAGATATACAATCAACATAAAGATATACTGAATAAGAAATTCCATAAGGCTGAACTTAAAGCCTATAAGACTTACTGGCGATCTATTGGAAAGGCCAATTCTATTTATTATAAACTCTTCTCTCAAATGGGAGGAGTCGGTTATGATAATGTACCGGAAGATTTATTACATAATGTCATAGAAAACATCTTAAATCCACCGCAATATCGAGGCTATTTCTCAGATAAAAATATGTACGATCGTATATTAGGGAACGACATAATGCCTAAAACTTATCTGAGAAGGATACAAGGAGTATATTATGATAGTGAGTATTCTTTGCTTAATCTCTCCGAAAAAAATATTGAAGAATTACTGCCTGAAAATTTCATAGCAAAGAAAACAGTTGATACGTCATCAGGAATAGGGGTTCGACTTTTTCGACGAGATGGCAATTGCTGGAAAGAAGTTCAATCACAAGAAAAATTTTCTCTTCACTATTTAAATCAGTCTTTAGGTGAAGATTACATAATTCAGGAATGGATGACTCAATCCAAATTCATGTCTTCTTTATGTAGAAGCAGTATAAATAAATTAAGATTATTAGTATATCGCTCCGTTGAAGATAATCAAGTTAGATTGCTGAATTCTGTAATCAGAATAGGGAATGAAGGATCATACATGGATAATGCACATCAAGGAGGCGTTTTTGCAGGAATAGATACAGATGGAAATATTCATGCAAAAGTTTGTAATCAGTATGGTGATTTTTCTGATTGCCATAATGGTATTAATTTCAAAGAACGACATTTGCAAATTCCTAATTGGGAAAATGTTTGCAAGTTCGCTTGTAGTGTAGGGGAGAAAATACCATATCACAGATGTGTAAATCTTGATGTCATGCTGGACGCCGATAACAATCCAAAGTTAATCGAATTCAATATAAGAGCGATGGGAGTATGGGTTTTCCAATTCGTAAACGGACCGGCATTTGGAAAGTATACACCTGAAATTATTAATTATTGTGCCCTTAATAAACAAAAGATTAGGAGTGAATATTTATATTATTGATTATCAAATACACCCAAATCACTATAATAGTATTGCGGCTTCAAGACATAGGTATTATTTCAATAAATTTATCATTAGTGATCCTAAAGAATGTCAATATCTGTATTGATGTCGGTTTATAAGTCAGAAAAACCGGAATATCTTTCGTGTGCTTTAAAAAGCATCTGGAACGATCAGGAAGTGAAGCCTGATGAGATTATAATTGTCAAAGATGGCCCTTTGGGAGAGGAATTGAATGCAGTTATTGACCGTTGGCATAAGTGTATTGGTACTCATCTCATTATTTTAGTAAATGATGAGAATTTAGGCTTGACAAAGTCATTAAACAAAGGTCTGAAATTTGCATCCGGAAAATATATTGCAAGGATGGATTCGGATGATATATCCACTCCCGTCAGATTAAAGATACAACGGGATTATTTAGATAGTCACCCTGATATCGACGTGCTAGGTGGGAGTATTGTAGAGTTCAATTCTGAGAATGCGAATCTTGGAACTAGGACATTCCCAAAAGACCACCAATCTGTGCTTAAATATATATACAAGGCGTCACCCTTGGCTCACCCGGCTGTTATGATGAGAAAGAGTCTTTTTGATATTGGGCTTCAATATAACGAAAAGTATCGCACAAGCCAAGATATTGCACTATGGTTTGATGTAGTGAAATCGGGTCATAAAATAGGAAATCTTGAAGATGTAGTTCTGAAATTCCGACGCGATAGTGATGTCTACAAAAGGAGAAGTCGAAAGAAAGCGTACAATGAATTCCAAATATATATGAGTGGCATCCGAGATATTTTTGGTCTTATTACGTGGAAATACGTCTATCCTTTAGCTAGGTATTGTTTCAGATTAATGCCACTCTTTATAGTTCGAAAAGTTTACGACAGCAATCTAAGATCTAAGTTTTTGCAATAATTCACTAATAATATAAACAACATTAGGTGAATTATTTAACAATTGCCTAAAATTAGAGGATATGACTGAATTATATACGGCTTACCGGACTTTCTTCGGGAAGGGCGATGCTCTGTATGAGCTCTTTTCCCCTTATCGCATCTGTCCGCTCGGGGCACACGTGGATCACCAGCATGGGCTGGTGACCGGATTCGCTTTTGATTCAGGTATCGAATTCCTCTTTTCCGCTACCGAGTCAGGAAAGGTGGAGATGGCCTCACTATCTTTCGAGGGCCTGATGACCTTCAACGTGCAGCGGCCTGTCGATGAGCGTCAGGGCAACTGGGGCGACTATCTGCGCGGCGCAGTATGGGCGCTGCAGCAGGATTTCAGGCTCAAGAGAGGCGTGAGGGGCATCGTCAGGGGCTCCATGCCTATCGGAGGCCTGTCTTCTTCGGCCGCTCTGCTCTGCGGATTCGTGATGGCGCTCGACAAGGTGAACGGTCTGGGACTGACGCAGACGCAGGTGATAGAATACGCTTCTCGTGCCGAAAGAAATTACGTGGGGCTCAACAACGGCATCCTCGACCAGGCATGCGTGGTGCTCTGCGAGGCTGACAAGCTTCTTTATCTCGACACCCATACCGGTGACCACCGACTTATACCTTTCGGCGGCAAAAATCCCAAGCCTCTTCCCTTCAAGCTCGGAATATTCTTCTCGGGAGTGACGCGCAAGCTGACCGGAACCGACTACAACCTGCGCGTGGCGGAGTGCAAGACGGCGGCCTGGATGATGCAGGCATACGAGGACGTGCCGCTCAAGGAACTCGCTGACACACGCCTGCGTGATGTGGAGGAAGAGGCATTTGAAAGGAATGAGGGCAGGATGCCGAAACGTTTCGCGCGCCGTGCACGCCATTTCTATTCTGAATGCGACCGCGTCAAAGCCGGCGTAAAGGCTTGGGAAGACGGAGACATCGAGGCGTTCGGCCGCCTGGTGTTTGAATCGTGCGAGAGCAGCATGAACAATTATGAATGTGGCTCGCCCGAGTTGATAGAAATATACAGGATAATGCGCGAGACTGACGGCATATATGGCGGCCGCTTCAGCGGAGCCGGCTTCAAGGGCGCCTGCATTGCTCTCGTGGATCCGGCCAAGGAAGATGTAATTCGAGAGAAAGTGACGGCCGGATATCTTGCACGCTACCCTCAGTATGCCGATTCATTCAGGATTTTTTTCTGCAATCCCACCAACGGAGTCGATTTCCTATGAAGTCAATAATCATCGCCGCCGGATACGCCACCCGGCTCTATCCGCTGACCGAGAATTTCCCGAAGCCATTGCTTAAGGTAGGCTCGCGCAGCATACTCGCCCGGCTGCTCGACGACATCGACCCTATCGCCGATATCGACGAGCACGTGATTGTCACCAACCACCGCTTCGCCCCAATCTTTGAAAAGTGGCTCGCCGATATGAGCTATTCAAAACCGGTAACCATTATCGACGACGGAACTTCTACTAATGAGACGCGCCTCGGAGCCGTGCGCGATATATTGCTCGCTATTGAACAAATGAGGATAGACGACGACATCATGGTGCTCGCGGCCGACAACATCCTCGATTTCTCCCTGCGGGGATTCGTGGATTTCTTCAAGGAGAAAGACACATCGGTCATAATGTGCCATCACGAGCCGGAACTGAGGAAACTGCAGCGCACTGGCGTGATCGCCGTAGATAAGGACATGAAAGTGTTGCAGATGCAGGAGAAACCCGAGCAGCCGGTGTCTAACTGGGCTGTGCCTCCATTCTACATATACTCAAGGAAGGATCTGCCGCTGATACTCGACTGCATGGCGCACGGATGCGGCTTTGACGCGCCCGGGAATCTCGCGCATTATCTGACAGACGTCACCACTCTCCACGCCTGGCCGATGCCCGGCTCACGCTTTGACATAGGAAGTCTTGATTCCTATAAGGAAGCGCAAGAAAAATTCACATAATAATAAAACACATTTATTCGTAAGTAGGTGCGGCGGCCGGGGCCTGGGATGGGGCTCGGCTGCCGTTGTTTTATAGAGATTATGACAGTAAGTCGTGGAGGCGGCGATAGAAGGGGTGGCGGGTGAGGGTCGAGACAGATCCGATGATGATGAGTTTCATGCGGGCACGGGTCATCGCCACGTTCATACGTCTGAGATCACGCAGAAAACCGATATTGCCGTCGTCGTTGCTCCTCACAAGCGAGATTATGATTACATCGCGCTCCTGCCCCTGAAATCCATCGACGGTGTTCACCGAGATGAGATGACGGAAGGGCCTGAAAAACTGCGTGCGCTTGATAAGACCGCGCAGATATCTCACCTGGGCCCGATAAGGGGAGATGACTCCCACGTCGATGCGCTCGTCGAGAAACCGCTGCTTACCTATCTTCTCAATGTATGTGCGCAGAGTTAGGACGGTGAATTCCGCTTCGTCGCGGTTGATGCGTCCGTGGCTTTCTCCTGCGAGGGCTTCCTGAAACGCGGATTCGGCTTCGGCCGGATCCGCGTCTTCGTTGACGGGGAGTATGGCTTCGGCTGTGTCTATCCATTCTATTGGGGTGTCCAGATCAAGTATTCCCCTATGCTTCACTTCAGGCGCGGCGGTCATGGCTCCGGAGTAGAACCACTCATTTGAGAAACGCATTATCTCCTGATTCATGCGATATTGCATAGTGAGCAGCGTCACCGCTTCCGGGTGTGAGACCGCGAGTCGCTCCATAAGAGAGCGTCCGAGTCCGGCCTTCATGGCCTCATACGATTTCACTGTCGGCGGCAACTGGCAGTGGTCGCCGGCAAGCACTATCCTGCCTGCCCTGCGGATGGGAATCCAGCAGGCGGCCTCGAGCGCCTGAGCAGCCTCATCGATGAAGAGAGTGGAGAATTTCATTCCTTCGAGAAGTCGTGACGCGCTGCCTACGAGCGTAGAGGCGATCACATGGGCAGAATTGAAAAGATCCTGATTTATGCGTATCTCAAGTTCTGTGGCCCGGCTACGCAGGCGGTCGAGTTTCTGATGCCGGCTGTCGTTAGCGCGGCGTCCGGCAGCCCGCAGTTCCCTGATTGCCTTACGAATGCTCCAGAGGTCAGGATAATCGGGATGCGCCTCAAATCGCCGCTCGTAGGTGAATGAGAGCATTTTGTCGTCCACACGCGATGGGTTGCCGAGCCTGAGCACGTTCACTCCTCTGTCTACAAGCCTCTCGCATATCCAGTCTACGGCCATATTGCTTTGGGCGCATACCAGCACCTGGGGCTCACGCCTCAGAGTCTCCACAATAGCCTCAACGAGGGTCGTGGTCTTACCCGTGCCCGGAGGGCCATGCACGATAGCCACGTCCTTGGCCCGGAGCACCATATTGACGGCCTGCTCCTGCGAGTGGTTCAGATAAGCGAAACGCATCGGCTCCAGACTCAGTTGCTGCGCAGGTCTGCGCGAATAAAAGAGGTCGCGCAGCTCGCCGAGGCGTCCTTTTGCGCTCATTGTCCGGTCAATGGCTTCAAACATCGTGCGGTAAGATGTCTCGTCGAACGAGAGCATGACTCCAGCCTCCGAGCCGGACGACAGTCGCCCAACATCGGCACTCTCGGGGATGGCCACCACCATACGGTTTCCGTCTACAAAACTGACCGTGCCTGTGAAAGGATAAAGCGGAGTTCTCTCCCCACGCTCTGGAATTGTGAAAAATGCTACCGGTCGGCCATACTCGAAGTTATGGTCATCTTCCGCAGAAGACTCGGGCCGCATTATCTCCACCACCCTCTGATTGAGCGAGTTATACCATACGCGGCCCATCGAGATGCCGAGCCATGCATTGCCTCGCTCGGCAAGCCGTGCAAGGCCGATGCGCTCAGTGAGTTGGGAGAAGGCTTTCTTCTCCTCTTCATATTCTATCTGCAGCAGCCTCTTCTGTTCCTGAAGGGCATGTATGGGTGAAATCATGATGCAAAGTTAGTAAATAATTTAGATAATGTGGAATTTGGAATGTAGAATTTGGAATTGAGTGGCATCGTTGGCAGTTGTCAGATTGGCGAACTGAAGTTCGCCGCAGTAAAAAAAGTTTTTCAGTTTTTGAGCAAGCAGGGTCATTAGGGTCTCTAAAGTCATTAAGGATTCTTCGGACAACGATGCCAATTTTGAAAACGATGAAAACGTCTCCTTCTCCCTTGCTAATCCTCACCCTGAGCATCGGAACGCTGATTTATTTTGATAATACGGATTATTTTCACTAACTTTGTCATTCCGAACTCTACCTCCCGAGATCAAGAAGGAAACCAAAGCCATTCAGCCTCCCGAAACAGTAGATGCGGAGCAAGCTGCGCAGAATCAATGAAAATGCCTACTATATGAAATCTAACAACTTTAAAATCTTACCATTTCTGCTGGTCTCGATGCTCTTCCTAATGTGGGGCATCGCCAACAACATGAACGACACCCTGCTGGCGGCGTTCAAGCGAATAATGTCGATGTCCGACCTTCAGACATCGCTCGTTCAGTTTGCCTTCTATGGGGCTTACTTCTGTTTCGCGCTTCCGGCAGCCATCTTCATAAACCGCTTCGGCTATAAGGCAGGCATCATAACGGGCCTCTCGCTCTACGCACTCGGTACGCTGCTGTTCCGTCCGGCCGGCGACGCAGCATCCTATCCATTCTTTCTCTTCGCCATCTACGTCATGGCGTCAGGCTGCTCTGTGCTCGAGACAACTGCCAACCCCTACATTCTCGCAATGGGCCCGAAAGAGACCGCGACACGGCGTCTCAATATCGCACAGACCTTCAATCCGGTAGGCGCTATAATCGGCATCCTTCTGAGCCGTTACCTCATTCTCTCGCAGCTGCACGAGGCTGACGCCGCCGAGCGTGCGGGTATGGACGAATCCGCGCTGAGACAGATCATGCAGGGCGAGCTCTCCGCAGTAAGCGGCACCTACCTTGTGATCGGGGCTATTCTCGTGGTGCTCCTTCTGGTGATATTATTCGCCAGAATGCCGAAACCCGACGCATCGCAATCAGAAGACGGAAGCACATCCTCATCTCTGAAAAGCTCGTTCAGGGCACTCAGAAAAAATTCAAGATACTGCTCGGGTGTGGTAGCACAGTTCTTCTATGTGGGCGTACAGACCTGCATGTGGTCGTTCACCATCCGCATGGTCATGGCTGAGACGGGAGTGCGCGAGAGCGAAGCTTCACTCATATTCCTGTGGTCGATACTGGCCTTCACCGGATGCCGCATGCTCTTCACCTGGCTCATGAAATGGGTGAAGCCCTCGCTGCTGCTCACCATAGCAGCTTGCGGCGGACTTGCCGGCGTGATCGGAGTGATGACACTGAGCGGCTCGGCTGTCTCCGTAGCCATCGTTTTCGTGTCGGGGTGCATGTCGCTGATGTTTCCCACCATCTATGCCCTATCGCTCGAAGACGTTGAACCCCGCGATGCGAAACTCGCCTCATCCGGACTTATCATGGCCATTCTCGGCGGCGCCCTCATCACACCCTGCCAGGCTCTGCTGAGCGACAAGGCCGGCATCACGGCCTCATTTACGATTCCCCTCTTCTGCTTCGTGGTGGTGGCAATATACTCGATAACTCAACTAAAACAACGGAAAACGGCATGAAGGTATTCGTCTCGGGCTGTTACGACATGCTCCATTCAGGCCACGTGGCTTTTTTCAGACAAGCCGCGCAATTCGGCGACCTATATGTAGGAATAGGATCTGACAAGACCATCGAGGAACTTAAAAAACGCAAAACCGTCTACTCCGAGAAAGAGCGCCTCTATATGGTAAAATCGATCAGATACGTCACCGACGCATTCATCAATACCGGATCGGGAATGCTCGATTTCGTAGAGGTGATGGATCGCATCAAGCCTGACATCTTCGTGGTGAATTCCGACGGAGGGTCTGACATCAAGAGGCAACTCTGCGAGAGCCGCGGCATAAAATATATAGTACTTGACAGAATCCCCGACGAAGGCCTCGCGGCGCGCTCCACCACCGCTCTGCGCGGAGAGGTGAAATCACACCTCCCCTACCGCGTGGATATAGCCGGGACGTGGATAGATCAGCCATACGTGTCGGAGCATGGCGCAGGCTGGGCCATCACCGCCTCGATAGAGCCCAATCATGAATTCATGGAGCGTGGCGGCATGTCTACCTCAACCCGTAACACAGCACGCAAGATATGGCCCTACGAACTTCCGCCCTACAACGAGGAGATGCTCGCACGCCTCATATTCTGCTTTGAAAACGATCCGGAGAATACGGGCCACATCTCAGGCGCTCAGGATGCTATCGGCATCTGCATGTCGGGCATCACGCGCCACTATTACGAAGGCCATTTCTGGCCTTCCCGCATCGAATCGATTCATGACGAGGAAACCCTCTCATGGCTTGAAGATCATCTCGCCATCGTGCCTATGTTTCCTCGCAGGCCCGGCTGTTCGGTTGTGGACGGTAAAGATATCACACCCGAAAAGGTGCATGCTCTCACCTCCGCTGCAGAGCGCTGCTGGGAGGCAATCAGGCACCGCGACCTCCCGGCATTCGCGGAGGCTTATCTTGCTTCTTTTGAGGCGCAGACGTCTCTCTTCCCGGCAATGATGCAGCCGGGAGTGGCTGAATTCATTGAAAAATATAAGAATGTAGCGCTTGCATGGAAGATGCTCGGTGCCGGGGGCGGAGGCCACCTGATGCTCGTGCTTCCCGACGGGGCTAAGAGATCGCCCGAGATGCTTGATATCAAGATAAGAAGAGGCGGGTAAATAATTGAGAATTTAGAATTGAGAATTTAGAATTGGGAATTGAGAATTAATTCGCCGATTCGCGTAAACTGTAAGGAACGCCCTCGAAATCAAGAATGAGGGCGTTCCTTTATTCTGCAAGTCAGTGGATGATTGTAGAGTTGCCGGTGCCTGTCAGCGCCGGTTTACCTTGCTTTTTAAGATGAGATGTAAGTTGCCTTTGCGCATGCAAATTTATAAAAACATTTCCATATCAAAAACTGCCATATTGTGTATTTCCACTCTGAAATGCCGATAACAAGACCTGAGTTGCAGAAAATCGCGTATAAGAAGGCCAAAATACTTACACCGACGCAAAATCCGGCGGAATATGATTATGAAAAGATATTATATTTTATTATTTTTGCAGTCTGAAAGTCCCAGACTCCTATAAGATATCTTTTTGAATACGAATAGCATGAATTTGAGCGTAATCCGCCCGGCCTTGAAATGCATTCTCGCATCGGCATCACTCGCACTCATCGCCCCCGCCTGCAGCGGCGAGAAAGATGACATTTCCGGCTCTCCGGCCGAAATCTCGGCCATATCCGACTCTCTTCGTGCCGGCAATATGCCGGGTGCCATGCGCCTTGCAGGCGACATCAAGGCAACCGCCCTGCTGCAAGGCGACTCCATGAGATGGAGCGAGGCCATGGTAGAGCAAGGAGTGATCGCTTACTATCAGAGAGATCCCCGAACGCTGGCTACATCAGCCGATTCAGCCATACGCTGGCTCGAGCGCCATACCCCTGACAAGAATAAGGCACGGATTCTCGCAAAGGCATACCAGACCTATGGATCTTATTTCGACCAGTATCACTACAATGCCGACTCCACCGCAAAGTATCTGCGGAAGGCGGTAGACTATGCCGAACTCTCCGGCATACGGAGTGATCTTCCGCAATACTACGGCAATTATGCCAACACCATGCGGCTGGCCGGAAGCCTCGACAGCGCCGCCATCTATTATCACCGGGCCATTTCCATTGCCGACTCACTGACACTTCCGGAAGCGAACTATATTCCGCTATATAACGGCATAGCGGGCGTTTTCTCAGACATGCACGACTTTGACAACGGCCTTATATGGTGGAACAAGTCAATGGATATCTACGGGGTCATGGATCAGTATGACAAATTCAATACGCTCAGCGGCCTCGCCAACCTCTATTACTACAAGGGAGATTATCGTGACGCCGAGAGGGTGCTGACTCGGCTCGACAATCTGCTTGACTCGATACCCGAATCAACATGGGAGAGGATGTTTAACAACATCAACCTCGCCGACACATACATACGCCTCGGACGCGTGGGAGAGGCCATGCCCATACTCGAGAAGTCATCGGAATTCTTCACCACCCGTCAGCCCAATCCGATGGTGGTCTCCTACATCCATACCCTGCTCATCAGGGCAGCCACCTCGGCCGGAGACTATGCCGAGGGGAAAAGGGTGGCCCTGACGCACCCGGAATCAGACACTCTCCGCCTTGAGCAGCACGTAGCCCGCCTGAAGGCTCTCGAAGACCTGTATGCAAGCAGCGGCGACTACTCCCGCGCATACTCCTACCGCACACGTCACGACGCGGTGCAGGACTCGCTTCGCTCCTACAAGCTGCGACAGCGCATCTCGGCCCTCAACCTGCTCTATCAGCGCGACCGACGCATCCTCAACCTTCAGACTGAAAACACCCGCCAGAGCGCCCACATCTATAAGCTGATAGCCGCTGTAGCCATCGCCGTGGCCGTGATCGTGGTCCTCGTGCTGATGTCAATGATGCGCCGTTACAACGCCCGAAAGCGTGAAGACAGAATGATGAACAAGATAATCAAACTGAGGGAAGAAAATCTGCGCAATAGGGTGACTCCCCACTTCATCTACAACGCCCTCAACCAAGAACTCTTCAGAAAGACACACGGAGAGGAGTCGCATCTCGAAAGCCTTCTCAATCTCATACGTCGTCAGCAATACGCGATGTCGGATATCCTGATTCCTTTCGCGGAGGAGCTCAGATTCGTGGATGACTACATCGACGTGATCGGAGCCAACTGCAAAGGGCGCCTCCGCTACACATGCCTCATCGACCCCGTGATAGACACCGGATTGCTCTTTCCATCCATGGCTCTTCAGATTCTCGTGGAAAATGCATTCAAGCACGGCTTCAGATCGCTCCCGGCGGAAGTGGACAGGCGGCTTGAGATAGAAATGAGGCCTGAAAAAGACAACCGCGTGTCAGTGACCGTGACAAACAACTGCGGCCCCGACCATACCGATACCGATCACAAGGGCACCGGGCTGCGAGTTCTGCTCGAGACCATGAGGCTAATAAAGGAGAAGTATCACGAAGAAATAACTTTCAGCCATTGTTTCACCACATCTCCCGACGGTGAGATATATCACAAGGCCTCCATTCACCTATCAACTGAAATCAAAAAATGAAAGACCTGATTCCCGAGCCTAAGATAAAAGCCTTGATTATAGACGATGACCTGGCGAGCGCACGGCTTCTCGCAGATGAGCTCACACGGAGGCCGGACACTGAACTTTGCGCAATGGCGACCACTCTGCGCGAAGGCCAGCGCCTCGTGGCGCTCCACCGCCCTCATCTGCTCTTTCTTGACATGGAGTTTCCTGAAGGCAACGGCCTGGCATGGTATGAGGAAAATCAACTTCCGGCTTGCACGAGAGTGGTGTTTCACACCTGCTATCAGCGCTACATCCACGACGCCCTCTCGCTGAAAGTGTTCGACTTTCTGCTGAAACCTTTCGCTCCTTCGGAACTCGACGTGGTCATAAACAGGTATCTCAACATGAATGCAGACTCCGCAGGCCTCCGCACTCATGCGACCGGCATTTCGTCGTCCCCACTGCGCCACGAGAAGACCAAATTGATTTCCATAACGTCGGTGACCAACTCCAAGATCATCGTGAATCCGGACGACATAGTATATTTCCGCTATATGTCCGACAGGAAAATATGGGAATGCGTATTCTCAAATCTCAAACGCATCATCCTGAAGCGCCAGACCACGGCCGAGTCCATACTCGGCTATGGATCGGACTTTGTAAGGACACACAAGCAATATATCGTCAATGTCCGCTATGTGGGCATCATCAACGCCACCGACCTGCAACTTCTTCCGCCGCTCGACAATATCACAGACATCAAGATCTCGAAATCTTACCGCCGGGAGCTTCTCGACCGGTTCTATGACATCTGAGACAGCCTGACAGCGGGGACGGAGCTGATAATCACTCCACGTAGTCGATCTTGAAGACTATGACGCGGATTTCCTGATCGTCTGTATCATTGGCTATCTTGGCTATGTGCCAATCTTCCGGAAAGAAGATGAAGAAGTTGTCGGGCGACGAGTCGAACAGCCGGACTTTCTCCGGATCATAGTCGTAATGAATCACGTCGGGGCGGTATTCACAATTGGGAGCGGAAGATTCATGATCGAGGATGCCGAAACGTTCGATGCCCTTGACGCAATATTGAAGATCTATCTTCTGCCGATGGCTTTCCGATCTGCTCTTGCCGAAAGGACGGTTGCTGCTGTCTTCCACACTCACCGTCACCGTAGTGCCGTCGATGGTCTGCTTACCGGCAGGGACAGCGAGCAGGTCATTATCGCGCAGCCAGCCGAACACGGCATCCCACTGCTCCTTGTTTTTAGAGTATTGTTCATAAAAATCCACTGCATTGACCGAAGAATGCGGGGAGGCAGCCCCGAAGCCGTTTCGCCACACTCCGGATTCCATCCATCGGCGGGAGGATTCCACCTTAGCCTCATCATCTACCACACGGGTATATACGCCTTCGGCCGCAACGGGCCATATCCCTGCACAGAGGCAGAGAGTGAGTAAGAGTTTTCCAAGTTTCATTTCAGTATTGATGTTCAGGTTGTGTCATAAGGCCTCTCCCCTCGTCCGCAGGCAAGGGAATGAGATTGCAAATATAATAAAAAAAATTGGAAAACTTCCTATTCCGGAAATTTTCCAACTGCAAATATCATCATATTCGCCCGGCGATGCCCGGTGCCTTCGGGCCGGGTCAGGACTCCCGTTCCTTCAGTATCTCGTTTGGAGTGAGTATCTCAAGAGCACGGGCACCCTTATGGGTTCCGGTGATGTAGGCGATCCTGTCGTGGCGTCCTATCAAGCCCGACTCCACAAGTTTCTCCACAGCGTTCACCGAATGGCGCTCCCCGCCCCCGTTCTGCTCCGGCCCGTCGAAGAAGGTCATCACTCCGAAACTGAGCGCGAGCCAGCGGTAGACCCTCTGATTATGACATATCGAGTAGATCGGATTGTTGCCTCTGTAAGATGATATGAAGCGGGTCATGGTGCCTGTATATGAATCGGTGAAGATTGCCTTGGTGCCGATTGCCGAGCCGGCCATCACGGCCTCGTGGGCGAGAAACGACGAGATGTTGCTGTCGATAAGGGGCTCCACCGGCATCTTGAGATAGAGAGAGGCCTCAACCTCGCGGGCCACACTCGCCATCGTCTTCACCGCCTCGAGAGGATATTTACCGTAGGCGGTCTCCCCCGACAGCATTATGGCGTCGGCGCGCTGATACACTGCGTTGGCCACATCGGAGATCTCAGCTCGCGTAGGACGCGGATGCTCTATCATGGAATGCAGCATCTGAGTGGCCACGATCACAGGCTTGTGGGCCTTGATGCAACGCTTCACCATGCTGTTCTGGATGCCGGGGATCCTCTCCGGAGCCACCTCTATCCCGAGGTCGCCGCGCGCCACCATGATGCCGTAGCAGGCCTTCAGAATCTCGTCGAAATTATCCACACCCTGCTGATTCTCGATCTTCGATATTATCTTTGTGTCGGCGCCGAGCGAGTCGAGCACGTCCTGCACCTCCTTCACGTCGGCTGCCGAACGCACGAACGAATGCGCTATAAAGTCTACACCAAGCTCCACACCTATCTCTATGTTGCGGCGGTCGCGTTCCGTCACGGCGGGAAGATCCACGCATATTCCCGGAAGATTCACGCTCTTGCGCGAGCCTAAGACACCATCGTTGACGGCCACGGCTCTTGTCAGGTCGCCTTCCCTGACGGTGACCACAAAGTCGAGCTCACCATCGTCGATCAGTATGTGTGAGCCGGAAGAAAGCACCTTCGAGATAGCGGGATAATTCATATATATCACCTCTTTGGAAGTCTTGCCCGCAGGATCGCCTACAATATCCACCACATCGCCCTGCCTGAAAGAGATGGGATTGCCGTCGGCAGTGACCGTGGTGCGGATTTCGGGCCCTTTCGTATCCATCATTATCGCCAGCGATGGGTCTGCTGCCCGCGTATTGTCTACTATTTTCTTGAATCCGTCATAGTCGAGATGTGCCGAATTCATCCTGACCACATTTACGCCGGCCTCGGCCAGCGACCTGATGAAATCCACGTCGCATCTCTTATCTGAAACAGTGGCTACTATCTTGGTAAATTTCTTCATAACAGAATAAGGTTTTATATTGAGTGTGCTTTTATATTTACAACGTTCCCGCCACTGAAATGGTTGCAAGATGAAAGGTGACCGAAACTGCTGTCTAATTAAAAATTTTTCATTAAATTTGCAACGTATAACCTTAGACTCGAAAAACAATGAAGAAAAACATCCTGACCACACTCATAGCGGCATGCACACTTGCCTGTGGCGCACAAGCCATAGTGCAGACCGATGCCTACACCTGGCATGGCGACACCATCACGCAGGGAGTCTTCATGGCCACCGCACCCTCATCTGATGAGATCATCTCCACCTATTCCGCACAACCCGGCTACTATATGGGCATCGACAAGCAGTGGAAACTGAAAAATGATATAAGTTCGTATCCGAAGCTGACCACACCCAACCGCCTGCACGAGGCCATCTACAATATGGGGCTCGATGAGATGGTCAATGCCGTGGAGCCCGACACTACCCTACGCACCGGCAAGGAATGGGCGGGAGTCTGGACACGCGATGTCTCCTACTCAATTCTGCTCAGCATGGCCTACATGCAGCCCGAGGCCTCGAAGATCTCGCTCATGAAGAAGGTAGACAGTCTCGGCCGCATCATCCAGGACACCGGCAGCGGGGGCGCGTGGCCCGTATCTACCGACCGCGAGATATGGTGCGTGGCGGCATGGGAAGTCTACAAGGTGACCGGCGACCGGCAATGGCTCGAATATATCTATCCAATCATGAAGCGCTCGCTCGAGACCGACCGTGCCGCTCTTTACGACACCGAAAGCGGACTCGTGCGCGGTGAGACCTCGTTCATCGACTGGCGCGAGCAGAGTCATCCAAGATGGATGCAGTGTGCCGATATATATTCGTCAGAGACACTTTCCACCTCGGTGGTTCACGCACAGGCCTGGCGGGTTCTGGGCGAGGCAGCCGAGATTTTAGGACACAAGCGCGAGGCTCAGGAGGCTTTCGCGGAGGCCGACAGGATAGCGGATGCCATCAACTCGCGGCTCTGGCTCGACGACAAGGGCTACTACGCGATGTATCGCTACGGCCGCGACAATCTAATATCCAATCCGCGTGCCGAGACTCTGGGCGAGTCACTTGCGATAATGTGGGATGTGGCGCCGGCCGAGCGCGCCCGCACCATCACCGAAAGTAATCCCACCACCCCCTTCGGCGCGGCGATCTTCTATCCTTCCATAGCCGACATTCCGGCTTACCACAATAAAGCGCTATGGCCCTGGGTGGGCGCATGGTGGGGCCTCGCCAACGCGAAGGCCGGCAATGAGCAGGGAGTGATAGAGGCTATCGGATCAGTGTTCCGGCCCGCGGCTCTTTTCTGCACCAACAAGGAGAACTTCAATCTCGAAAACGGCGACATCGCCACCGAACTCAACTCCTCCAACATGCTGTGGTGCCTGAGCGGCAATCTCGCCATCACCCACAAGATACTCTTCGGAATCGACTTCATGAAAGATGGTCTGGCATTCCATCCATTCGTGCCAGAAGCTTTGGCCGCAACCCGCACTCTCGAAGGATTTCCCTATCGCGGCGCCACTCTCGACATCACTGTCAGCGGCTACGGCGACCGCATAAAAAGCTTCAAGGTGAACGGCAAACCTCAACAGCCTTTCATCAAGGCTTCGGAAGCGAAAGGCAAGCTAAGCATCGAGATAGAAATGGCCGACAACCGCATCGCTCCCGCCAAAGTGAACCACAGACCGCATATCTCCGCGCCCCTGACGCCTATAGCATGGCTCGAAGGCACAGAACTGCACTGGAATCCGATTGAATATATCGGAGAGTATATAGTGCTCAAGGACGGAAACGAGATAGCACGCACGCATGCCACAACGTTTGACGCTTCCGAACCTGGCGAATATCAGGTGATAGGAGTATCCGGCGAGGGAGTGGAGGGTTTCGCCTCCGAACCGCGAAGCACCCGAAAGGCAACGGCTGTGGATTTCTCGCCCAAAGATCTCGACAAGAAGACCAGGCTCGACATCCCGGTGGAAGTGGACGAGGACGGAGACTATTTCATATCGGTGAGATATGCCAACGGCAACGGGCCGGTAAACACTGAAAACAAATGCGCCGTACGCACCTTATCAGTAGACAAAAAGAGAGCCGGCACCATAGTGATGCCTCAGCGCGGCAGCGGTAACTGGGATGACTTGGGATGGTCGAATTCCGTGAAGACACACCTCAAGGCCGGCAAGCATACCGTAACGCTCGATTTCCGTCCTGAAGACGAGAACATGAACCTTACCACCAATCACGCCAAAGCCTACGGAATAAGGCTTGTGAAGAGCGAGTGAGCGTTCACCGCATTCAGCCCTACAATAATCAGTATGGTGCAGCCGGCTCTCACACCGCGTCTGCACCATACTTTTTTCACGCAGGTGAAACTACAAAGGGGTGAATCCCGCATGGAATTCACCCCTAAATCTTTAGATTCAGTCTTTAGGCACGTTTATCCGACAATCCGGATCAGAGTTTTGCAACCTTTTCCTTAAAGTCAGGAGCCGGCTTGAATGCCGGAATGTTGTGGGCCGGAATAACGACAGCGGTATTCTTGCTGATGTTGCGTGCAGTCTTCTCTGCTCTTTCCTTGATGATGAAGGAACCGAAGCCACGAAGATATACGTTCTCTCCTGCAGCGAGGCTGTCTTTAACCACTGCCATGAACTGTTCGATCACGGTCACCACAGCGTCCTTGCTGATACCTGTAGTCTTTGCTATTTCAGTAGCGATTTCTGCTTTTGTCATATCTTTGGATTTCTTGATTTCGGATGCAAAATTACAAAAAAAATCGAGAACTATCATTAAGACTAACAAAAAAAATTCAAAATTCTCAGTATTTGTAGCCATGCGCCGTATCAAATTTCCAAAAATTCGGTATAAATATGACAACAAATGTTAATAAAACATAAAATCTCTATCAAGTAGTATCTAACTATGCATTATCTTCGTCTACATTATAGTATTAAAAAATTTTTTAAACATAACCCAAAATATTACTGCATGACACGATTTGCGAAGAGTTTTTTGCTCCCCATCGCCTTTTCTGTATCATTTCCGGGTATAGCGGCCGATCCCGTTCAAGTGGAAGAAACCACCGACTCAATATCTGCCGACGATGAGTTTGACTATCTTCTCGATGCCGTGACCGTTACGGCTCAGAAGCCGCTCGTCACAAAAGAGATCGACCGCATCGGCTACGATGTCCAGGCCGACACCGACGCAAAGACTTCACAGCTTGATGAGATTCTGAAGAAAGTGCCGCTCGTGAGCGTCGATCCAGACGGCACCATAAAGATCAAAGGCTCCACCGATTTCAAGATCTATAAGAACGGACGCCCCAACAGCAGCTTCACCCGCAACGCCAAGGATATCTTCAAGTCAATCCCGGCATCGATGATTAAGAAAATAGAAGTAATCACCGATCCCGGCGCGAGAGAGGACGCCGAAGGCACGGCCGCAATCCTCAATATCGTCACCATGGGCAATACAATCATAAAGGGAGTGATGGGAAACGCAAACCTCAACTACTCTAAGCAACTGGCCTTCCCTTCGCCCTATCTCTGGCTTCAGACTCAACTCGACAAGGTCAATCTGTCGGTCTATGGCGGCTATAACAAGCAGACCGACCGATACTCAAGAACAGAGAATGAATCAAAGTATAAATACACCGATTCTGGCAACGAGATTTCATCGTCATCTTCTTCAAGCAGCCGCGGAGAAGTAGGCTATTTCGGTCTTGAAGGAAGTTTTGAGCCTGACACGCTCAATCTGATTACAGCAGAATTCAACGGATACACATATAACTTCCGCTCCGACTCCAACGGACACATACAGATGAATGACGACGCGGGCAACATGATTTATTCATATTCCACGCATCGGCTCTCGAACCCTATCCGATACTTTGATCTTGATGGAGGACTCAACTGGCAGCGCTCCACGCGCAAGAAGGGTGAGAACATAACGCTGTCGTATATGATATCCACCACCAACCAGACCCAGAATGATCTTACGGAATATGACAATGAGGTAAACATGCCGGTGGCATATTCGGGCATCCGCAACGACTTCACACTCGACTTTATAGAACAGACAGGGCAGCTCGACTGGACGCGACCGATCAATGACTTCAATAAATTTGACGTGGGTGCAAAATACATCAACCGCAACAACCACTCGATCAATAACCAGGACTATTTCGACTGGGAGACACGTCACTCCGACTTCACCCACAACACTCAGGTGCTCGCCGCCTATTTCGACTATCGGCTCAACTGGAAGAAGCTTGGTGCCCGGGCCGGTCTGCGCTATGAATACTCCCATCTCTCCGCCAAATACCCCGACGGGAGCAACGACCCATTCTCGGTCAATCTCTCCGACTGGGTTCCCAATGCCGCAATTTCGTGGAACATCAATGATGCCCACACTCTTAAACTCGGATATTCCACCCGCATCAACCGTCCGGGAATAAGCCAGCTTAACCCTGCAGTGATATCATCGCCTACTTCAATCTCATCCGGAAATCCTGACCTGGAGTCATCACGGCATCAGTCGATAAACCTTAATTATAATCATATCAGCAGAAATTTCAATCTTGATCTGGGCACATCCTATAGTTTCATCAACAACGCCGTGATAGCAGTGCAGGAACTTCTCCCCGGCGATATCGTAAGGAGCGGATATGCCAACTCCGGACACAACAAATGGTTCAACATCGCCCTCTGGATGGACTATACCCCCTGGAGCAAGACTTCTTTCATGCTTAACGCCAACTTGAATTACGCCCACATCTCCAATCCATCGCTCAATATATCTTCTCACGGATGGGGCGGCTACGGCTACATCAGGGTGCGACAGCAACTCCCCTGGGATCTGACCCTCACGGGCTATCTCAACAGTTATGTCTCCACCCCGAGCCTCTACGGACACTCAAAGTTCGATTTCGCAAGTCAGGCATATTACGGATTTACCCTTCAGAAGTCCATGCTCAAGGAAAAGCGGCTCTCGATACGCCTCTCCATCAACAATCCCTTCGGCCGGAAAGCCAGAGTCTTTGAAAGCATACCCGACAACATGGGCTACACAGGCTACTCGAAATCGTACAGCTACGGAAACTCAAACGACTGGGGCATACAGATAAGTTACCGCTTCGGAAATCTCAGGGCTCAGGTGAAAAAGACCGACAAAAGCATCTCGAACGACGATGTGGAAAATCGCCGCAATTGACAGAAACAGGCCCCGACTCATGAATCGGGGCCTGTATTCCTATCGTGAGCGGGTCAGCTTGTAGCTGCCTCCCGGCTCAGTCTTCAGATCATATTCATACACCTTCAGAAGCATAGGATACTGCTTCATGGTCTCATCGCTCACTATGGCATCTTCAAGCGAGAGAGGCGTCAGAAGCGGATTATCCACATCACCTCCGGCAGCCACAAGACCTTCGCCTTCAAGCGGGACGTATGAGCGCAGACGCAGGTTGCCGCCTATGTTGGAGCGCACCGTAGCATTGGCGAGCTGCCCATGGCTCCAGTCCATATCCACAGTGAAATTGCCTCTCGCCTTCAGACCTTTCACCTCGCCTTCCGTCCAGGCCTCGGGGAGCGCGGGCAGCAGATGCACCGCTCCGTCATGACTCTGGAGCAGCATCTCGGCTACGCCGGCAGTGAATCCGAAATTGCCGTCGATCTGAAACGGAGGATGCGCATCAAACAGATTCGGATAGAGTCGCCCCTCACCGCCGCCTGAATAATCGATCGGACGAGAAGCGGGTAGCAATGTCACGAAATTCCTGATGATGCGGTCGGCATGGTTGCCGTCGAGCAGGCGAGCCCACAGATTGATTTTCCAGCCGATGCTCCATCCCGTAGCCATATCTCCGCGCTGAGTCAGCGAGTTTTTCGCTCCGGCGAAAGCCGCAGGCGTGGAGTTGGGCGTAATCTGACGTGAGGGATAGAGGCCGTAGAGGTGCGACACATGGCGATGGTCGTCGCGCGGGTCATCCGCATCCACAGTCCACTCCTGCAGCTGGCCGTAACGGCCCACTTTCATCGGACGCAGTCTTGAGATGGCTTCCTGCAGCCGCGTGATATATGCGGGATCTTCCCCGAGTATTCCGGCGCAAATCAATGTATTGTTGAGCGCATCGTAGGCAATCTGGTTGTCCATGGTGCAGCCGGCGGTGATCCAGCTGCTGCCGTATCCGTGTTCGGGCGACATGGAGGGAGAAGTGACGAGACATCCCGTCTCGGGATCCTCCACCATTGCCGAAAGATAGAAATCGGCCGTACCCTTTATCACCGGATAATATTTGCGCAGGAAATCCTTGTCGCCGGTAAAGAGATAATGGTCGAAAAGATGAGTGGCGAGCCACGCGCCGCCGTTGGGCCACATCCCATAGCGGGCCATATCCACTGGGCCGCATACTCTCCATGCGTCGGTATTGTGATGTGCCACCCATCCGTCGGCTCCGTAAAGCGTCCTGGCAGTCTCCGCACCCGTATGGCTCAGATCCTCAATCATATCGAAAAGAGGCTCATGGCACTCCGCGAGATTCGTCACCTCGGCAGGCCAGTAGTTCATCTCGGCATTGATGTTGATGGTGTATTTGCTGTCCCAGGGGGCATAGTTCGATTCATTCCAGACTCCCTGCAGATTGGCAGGCTGGCCTCCGGGCTGAGATGAGGAAATGAGCAGATAGCGTCCATACTGGAAAAGGAGAGCGAGCAGCGACGGGTCGTAGTTATTTTTGAAATCAGCCACACGCAGATGGGTCTCCTTATCTGAAGCGCCGTCGGCTGCAGGGAGAGAGAGCGACACCCTGTCGAATTGCTCCTTATAGGCAGCGGTATGACTCGCAAGCGAAGAAGCGAAATCATTCTTCATAGCGTTTTTGAGCAGAGACGCGACAATTTTCTCCGGATTACCGCTTATATCCTTATAGTTGACATAATTGGTGGCGGACGCAATATAGATCTCCGCGTAATCGGCATCCTCCACATTAAGCATGCCTTCCTTAGCGAAGACCTTTCCGTTGCTCTTCACACGGATTCCGCATTTGGCCGTAAGTCCGGCGGGAATACCCTCATGCTCGCGTCCGGGCACCGTGACGTCCATACCCTTGCCCGACATCTTCACCACTCCCCCTTCGGGAGCATCATACTCAAGCGAGATATCAAGGGCTTTGGCCTTATCGGCCGTCAGGCTTATCATGATCACGCCGTCGGGGAGGGAGGCTATCGTCTGCCTTCTGAATGTCACGTCGCCGGCCTTATAGCTAACCTCTGAGACCGCATTCGAGATATCGAGCGACCTCTTATAATCTTCCACATCTCCCTGATGACTGTAATTGATGTAGAGCGAACCGAGTGTGAGATAACACATTCCGTGGTGAGGCGTCATATAATACTTGTCGATAAGCGACTCAGCCTCTTTCTCCTTTCCCTCGAAAATAAGCCTTCTTATCTCATCAAGATGCTTGATTCCTTCGGGATTGTTGTTGTTGTGAGGACTGCCGGCCCAGAAAGTCTCGTCGTTGAGCTGGACACGCTCACGCCCGATTCCGCCGAAAATCATCGCACCCATTCGTGAATTGCCCACGGGAAGGGCCTCTACCCACTGCTCGGCGGGAGTGGAATACCATAAAGTCAGATCGTCGGCTGCAGAAGCAATAGCAGGCATCAGGAATGCCGCCACCGACAATAATATTGATTTCAGTTTCATGATCATAAATATTTATTCAGGAGTAACCACCATCACCAGTCCGCCACGCGGAAGCAGACTGAATGAGGCGGGAAGAGTGCTTGAGTTGGAGATTTTCCATTTATCCTGACTGCCCGGCTCAGCATCTTCAAAAATCTTTACTTTACAGCCACCCTCGAGTCCCAGACGTGAATAATCCAAATCTATAAGATCGCTCCGGGAATCGGTACCGTTGATGGCCGCTATCCACCACTTGCCATCCTTCTTTCTTGCCATAACCGCATACTCGCCGGGATAGCCGCCAAGGAGGATGGTATCATCCCATGCCGTAGGAAGATTCGTCAGATAATCCTTTACGTCTTGAGGTTGCTCGAGGAAGCTTTCGGGGCGGTCAGCAAGGTGCTGGATGCCTGATTCAAAAAGAGCAGTCAGCGCCAGTTCGTGGGCATGTGTGGTGATGTGGGGATGCTGCGAATCGGTGAAGGCGCAGGGAGTGTAGTCCATCGAGCCAATCACGTTGCGTGTGAAAGGCAATGTTGCATTATGGGCAGCTGCCTTATCAGTAAATGTAGGAACATTGTTGTACCATTCAGCACCATAAACTGATTCTGTAGTGATGAAATTGGGATAAGTGCGTTGCCAACCTCTTGGAAGAGGAGAACCATGGAAGTTGACAAGCAGGTGATGACGCGCGCCGGCTTCGAGAAGTTCTTCCATAAACTTCCAGTTGCGGTTTGTGTCACCCGAAAAGAAATCAATCTTTACACCCTTGACACCAATCTCCTCACACCAGGCAAATTCCTTCTCAAGATCTTCCGGAGTATTTAGTCTGTATTTGGGCGTGGGGGCACCATCGACCCAACCGATCGAAGAATTGTACCATATCATCGGCTTGATATCCCTTAATATGGCATATTCCACGGCATCTTCAACTGTCTTGCCGTCTTTCATTCTATCCCACTCCGCGTCTATAAGCACGTATGGAAGTTTCAGCTCGTAGGCAAGATCGACGTATTTCTTTATTATATTATAGTCGTCAGATCCGTGGTTGTATGCCCAGTAAACCCATGAAGCCACACCCGGCTCAATCCATGATGTATCTTCAAGCTTGCAGGGAGAAGCTATATCCGTGACGAGTGTGGACTCCACAATATCAGCGAGAGTGCCGACAATGAATGTCTGCCAGCCGCCGTCTTCCTCGCCGTCAGGTTTCAGTTCAAAACCATTGCCGCCAAGCGCATACATGCTCGTACCGGCCTCGTCGGCCGTGATGCCGGATTCTGTCAGGAGTCCGAAAACGCCATCCTTATATTCAACGAGAGCGGGGTAGCCGATGCGTTTTCCTTCCGTCAGTATCTGATCTTTCGGAAAAAAGTTTTCGTAGCAGTCAGTCCAGTTCTGCAGCCAGGTATGCACCGGCGCGACGAATTCAATCCGCGAGGAGCCTTTCTTCTTCCAAGCGATACCATCGCCATATACCCTGACAGTGAGAGTGTCGGCATCTGAAAGCAGATATTTCTGCTCCTGATATTGATAGGAACAATGCCTGCGCTTTCCGGTCTTCATCTCATAGTCAGACTTGACTACTGAAAGATCACCTACTTTCTTCACAGTGCCGCAATCGATAGTCATCAACGGGAGCGACAGGTCATTCCCATCGGTATAGCAGAAAGTCAGATCCTGATCATTGACCGATGTCAGGAAACACGTGCCCGGCTTCCCGGCCGCAGACAGCAGAAAGGGCAACGTGAGACATGCTGAGAGTAATATTTTTCCGGTCTTCATATTGTCACTTGAAAGATATTGAGATACGCTTGCCGGCATACTTCACTTCTTTTGACTGCCCGTCGGGAAGGACGACATTGAAAATGCGGCTCTTCAGCATGCCGTCGAAACTTCCCTTTATCGCGTCAATGGTAAGGGTGCGCTTGCTGTCGTTCCATCTCATGGGGATTTCCGAACATTTGCCGTCGAGATAATTGAAATTGTCACCCTCATCCTCATAAAGCGTGAAGTCGGCATTCTTGCCGGGATAGACATTGAGCGTGAGATAGTCCCAGGGCTTTTCCGAAGTGTACTGCATATCCTCAGCGAGGGGGAGTATGCTTCCGGCCTTGACGAAGAGCGGTGAGTAAGCGAGCGGTGCATCGGCCATCACCTTCCGGCCTCCGTCAAATTTCCTGTTTGTCCAAAAGTCATACCAGTCGGCGCCGGCGGGCAGATATACCTCATACTGTTTGTTCTGAGTCCAGTCTACTACCGGCCAGCCACCTGAATTCAGATTGGCATCCTGCTTGTCCCATCCGGTCATCTCATTGGTCTTCACCGCTTTTTCCTCAGTATAGAGAGGATCCACCACCGGACAGACGAGAAGGCTGCGTCCGAACATGAACTCGCGGTTATTGTCCCAGGTGTTCTTATCATTCCTGAAGTCCATGAAGAGGGCTCGCATGAAGCTGTCGTCGTCTGTGCTGACCTTTCTGGCCGTGCTGTAGATATAGGGCATCAGACGGTAACGGAGCTTGATGGCATCTACGAGAGCGTCGTAGACCGGTTCACCGGCCTTTCCGAAGTGATAGATCTCCCTATATGTGTCGGCTCCGTGGCTACGCATCATGGGAGTGAACAGGCCAAACTGCATCCAGCGCGTATAGAGTTCCTGAAACTGAGGATTCTTCGATCCGGACGTAGGATCCCAGTTCCTGTTGTACGTACCGGAGAAGAAGCCGCCTATATCGGTGTTCACGTTGGGATTTCCGGTGAGGGTATGGTTGAGGCAGAGGGGCACCTGAGCCCTGAGCGACTGCCAGCTGCTGCCGACGTCGCCGCTCCATGTGTTGGCGCCGTAACGCTGCTGGCCGGTGAAATAGGAGCGTGTGAGGATAAAGGGACGTTTCACTTTGTCCTCGGCACGCTGATGGGTGTCTACTCCGCCTACAGCCATGAAGGGGAAGAGATTGCGCACAGAGCGATATGAGCCGAGCGCCGAGGGCTGGTCGAGGTCTGAGTCCTTATACTGCATGTGGTCCGGGTCAGTCGAGTCCATCCACCATGCGTCTATTCCCATGGAATGCAGACGTTTGAGATGATTCCAGTAGATATCGCGCGCGGTGTCGCTGTAGCAATCGTAGACGCGGACTCCCGAGAGATAGTCGCGGCGCGGAGGCCATTCGGTGAGTCCGGATTCGGGCCATGTCTCGAAGTCGAAGAGAAGACCTTTCTCCTTCAGTTCCTTATACTGTTTTGTCTGGGGGCCGAAACTTGACCAGATGCTAATGCTGATGTGCGCGTTATTGTCATGAACCCTGTCGATCATCTCCTGTGCGCGGTTGAAATCGGGACTGATGAATTCCATCGCGTTCCACGTGTAGTTGCTTCCCCAATATTGCCAGTCCTGAATGATGCCGTCGAGGGGGATGCCGAGCTTGCGGTAATTATCCACCACCTCGAGCAGCTCATCCTGAGTCTTGTAGCGCTCGCGGCTCTGGTGGAAGCCGTAAGTCCACAGCGGCAGCATGGGAACACTGCCCGTAAGCCAGCGGATATCGGCAATCACACCGTCGGCATCTCCGCCATACATGAAATAATAGTCAACAAGATCACCCACCTGACTTTCAAGTTCGAGCGTCTCGTTGTCGTTAAGCGTAGTTGGTGAATAGTTGTCCCAATAAATTCCATATCCCTTTATGCTCTGGAAGAAATGGGCGAAGTCCTCGAGATTCGACTGCTGCATCAGCCTGTGCTCGCCGCGCTGCGACATTTTTGCATTCTGAAGCATTCCCACGCCATAGATCGGCTCGTCGGCTTCGAGGGCGAAGCTCTGCATCACCTTGAATGCGCCTTTGTCGATGCCTTCTGTGATAGGCGTGAAGCCATGTTTCCCTTCAGCGAGCAGCAACGTTCCGTCAGGCTTGAAGAAACTTACTTTCCCGTCCTTTTCATCGGCCACCACGGTGAGCGCAGATGTCTTGTAGGTGTTCTCGGTGCCTTTCGACGTTACCGACACCTTTACATTCTCAGGCTTCGCGGTCACTACGAGCGACTCGCGCTCCTTGGCCTGAGCATCGGGATATTTGATGATTCTGACTATCTCCGGAGTGAAGAATTTCACGTCTACCTTATCGGCAGCCGCGGTGAAGACAGCGGCGAGAGCCAGCAGGCATGAGGGAATGGTTTTAAGATTCATGATATTATGTTGATATTTAAACATTTTCTATTGAGCGGAGAGAACAAATGAATAAGCGTGTGGCTCGGTTCCTTTTATAGTGTACTGCTCCAGCGTGGGGCGGCCCCAGGTATCAGTGCCCCCAACTCCGTGGACATTATCGTCAATATTCACGTTCACGAATCTGCCGCGCTTGAGTTCGTGGGGATGCCGGGCTTCCTGCAGATCTTCCTCGCCGTAGTCCCAGGCACGCACGCAGAGAGGCGACCCTGACGAATCAACCCTTACAACCGGAAGGCTACCGCCGGAAGTGTCGCTGAACGTTATGAAACAGACATCACATCGGTTGCCATTGTCCTGAGGACGGATATAATCATGCTGAAATTCCGAAAGCGGCATGGAATAGTGCCCCATGAAAGAGCCCCGCTTCCTGTCGGGATAATTCTCCCCGGGCCCCCGGCCAAGATATTCGATAGCGGTCAATTCTTCAGGCAGCCGCATCCTCATGCCGAATTTAGGCATCAGAGGTATTGTGTCAGACAGGGGGGCGTAAGATGCCATCACCTTCACCTTGCCGTCGCAATCGAACATATAGGAAAGTTCATAATCCGCTCCGACAGGAAGAGTGAACGATTTGGTGATAACCACCAGCCCGTCTTTTTTCTCGACTCTTGTATCTTTCACCTCGCGGAGAGAGGCCATGTCTTTCCACACCTGCATCTCATTAGTGTAATACGCATTCTTGCTCTGGTTGTCGTTTTCCGGCTTCCTGAAATATGGTTCGAGCGGAGCGCGGAGCAGTTCGTGACCATCTTTGCGCCATGAGGTCAGCGCCCCTGATGAATCTACGGTGAATTGGGAATCCGTGGCCTTTATTATCATCTCTTCCCGTTTCCTGCTCACGCGTGGTGTCTTTCCACTCTTCATTATTTGCGGCAGCACGTATGGGGTAAGTTGAAATTGTTCAGCCGCCACCGCATGGCCTTTATCGGCCCAGAGTGTAGCCTCGGGCAGACGAGCGTAGACATTCACCCATACTCCGCGGGGATCAGCCTTGTAATCGGGCATGGGAAGCATATCGCCCGAAAGTTCGAGGCTTCCCTCTGCTATGATGTCTCCCCCTGAAAGCAGCTCGTAGGTGTAATCGTAGGCCGAAAGAGGAGTAAAACTGTCATGATTGATAAGGCGTAGGCCGTCCTCGGTTTTTTCAAACCATATCGGGGCATACACGTGTCTGACTTCTGAAAGATGTGGGTTCGGCACGCGGTCGGGCCCCACAAGACCATTGATGCAGAAATTTTCGTCGTTGGGAATGTCGCCGAAGTCGCCTCCGTATGCCCAGAACTCGTCACTGCCACGCTCTAAAGAAGCCGATGGGCGTAGCGGTGAGCCGTCTATAGGTTTTGCAATACCCTGATCCACCCAGTCCCAGATAGCAGCGCCAGCTATCGATTCATCATCATAGATGGCGTCCCAGTATTCCTTCAGGTGGCCCATCGAGTTGCCCATGGCATGTGCATATTCCCTGGCTATGTATGGCTTATCCGAAATCTTCCGCGCGTTTTCGCGTATCATGTCGGGAGTGGGATACCCCTCGTCGTGCAGGGCGGAATAGATGGGGTTGCAGTCATAGAAGGGAAGACGCGAAGGATCCATAGCCACTACCGTGTCATACATTGCCTGAATATTGGGCCCGACACCGCCCTCGTTGCCGAGGCTCCAGATGATCACCGAAGGGTGGTTGCGGTCGCGCGACACGAGCGACACAGCCCTGTCCACGTGAGCCGTCTTCCAGTCCTGGTCATGGCCCATCTCCTCGTTGGCATAGCCATATCCGTGACTTTCCTGGCAGGCCTCGTCCATCACGTAGATGCCGTAGCGGTCGCATAATTCATAAAGGAGCGGACGGTCGGGATAGTGTGACGTGCGAAGGAAATTTATATTGTTCTGCTTCATGAGACGCAGATCGCGCTCCAGAGTTGCATCGTCTACCCATCGGCCCGTGCGGGGATGATGGTCGTGACGGTTCACCCCGCGCAGCTTCACGTTGCGGCCGTTTATCTTGAAAATCTCACCATCGGTCTCTACCTTTCTTACTCCAAGATGCCATGCGTATTCATCGAGAGTATCGCCACGCCTATCTGCGAGCGTAATCGAATAGGGATAGAGTTCCGGAGTCTCGGCCGACCACAGGCGCGGACTTTCCATCTCATGCTTAAGTGTCAGTTCGATGGTATCGCCCGGCATCACGTCGGCCGCTGCGCTCCTCAGCGTGGTTCCGTCGATATCCATGCTCACCGACACACCTTTCTCAGGCACGTCGCCCGTATTGCAGACGCTGACGGCAGCGGTGACCAGAGCCGAAGAGAAATCTTCGTCAGGAGCCGCATCCACACGATAGTCGGCGATATGCACTTTCGGGCGCACTAAGATGCTGACCGGCCGGAATATTCCGCTTAGCCGCCACATATCCTGATCTTCAAGATAACTGCCGTCGCTCCAGCGGTAAACCTCCACTGCAAGACGGTTGGCACCCGGCCTTACAAATTCAGTGATGTCAAATTCGGCAGGCGACATCGAATTCTGGCTGTAGCCTACCTTCTTGCCGTTAACCCAGACATACATCGCCGACTTCACCCCCTCGAACGAGAGGGTGAGATTCTTGCCGAGCATGCCGGTTGTGACCTCAAACTCGCGCACATAACTGCCCACGGGGTTACGGTGCTCATAGGCATACCAATCCCGGGGAGGCTCGGAAGTGACGCTCGGCCGGTTTCTCTGAAAAGGATAAGAGATATTGACGTAGATGGGCTTGCCGAAATTCTGCATCTGCCAGTTGCCGGGCACTGAGATACGATCCCAGCCGCTCACGTCATACCCCTCCGCTTCAAATCCTTCGGGACGACTGTCAGGATCGGCCGACCAGCGGAAACTCCACTCTCCATCGAGGCTCACCCTGTCAGTCCGCTCCGCATGGCCTGACGGCAGACCGAGAGTGGCGTGATACGGCAGTTTATTGATTCCCACTACAAGCGGGTTCTCCCAGTCACGCTGTCCTCCGGCGAGGACGGCAACCGGGAAAACCGACAATAAAATGGCTGTGAATGTTCTGAAATTCATGGCATTCCGGATTGTGGCGCAAGCCTCGGAGACCGGGGCCTTCAGTCTCAACGCGAGAATGCCCAGCTGTCGAGGTTGAAGAGATTCTTTTTCTGACGTTTTGAACCCTTGAATACGAGATAGAGGTCATGTATGCCCTTGACACTCTCCACGGGGGTGGTGAAAGTCTTGATCTTGTTTTTGGTGCCATCGATAGTGACGGTTCCAATCTGAGGGCCATCCACATCATCGACATGGAGCTCGATCACACCGCCATAGAGGGGACACTGCGCGTCGATTGAGAATTCTTTCGGGCCATCGGCGAAATCCACGCCGCTCACCTTTATATATTCTCCGTCATCGATAGCGGTGACAAGCTGATTCCACTTCTGCGGCCCCCATGGGTTGCGGGGAGTGGTGCGCATTCCGTAGCCCCACGACATGGTCTCGGCCTCCACCCTTCTGTAGGGGTCTAACGGCTCGATCTGCTTCAGTTCGTTGTCAAACCAATAGGGCACTTCCTGAATGGTTCCGTCGGCGTTATAGTGCATCTCGGCGGCGCTCACCGAGCGGCGCTCGAGATATTCAGGCTGCTCCAGCTTGAGAAGTTCGGTGTTCTGGCCGAACAGATAACTCTTACCTTTGTAGTCGATTATACCGGGATGATTGCCACGTGTGCGGTCGGTGTGATCCATGATATGGCCCTTGTATTCCCACGGGCCCGTGGGCGACTTACTCATGGCATATCCTATGCCTTCGGGGCAGCATGTAGAGGCGAAAGCAAGATAATAGTTATCTCCGCGGCGATAGAACCAGGGGCCTTCCTGATAGTCGGGGATATCGGGATGCTGCACGATATTGCCCGAGTAGGAGATCATGTCATCGTTGAGTTTCACCATGTAGAGGTGAGGATTTCCCCAGTACAAGTATGCCTGTCCGTCCTCGTCAACGAAGACAGTGGGGTCGATGTCATACCAATGCTCTTTCTGCCAGATGAGGGGCTCGCCTATAGGATCCTTGAAGGGGCCGTAGGGCGAATCGGCCACGAGCACTCCTATTCCGTGTCCGTGGATAGGGCAATACATATACCATTTGCCGTTGCGCTCCACCACCTGGATGGCCCATGCTCCGTTTTTGCCGTCAAACCACTTGAAGTCCTCGAGCGAGGCTGCCACACCGCGGTCTTGCCAGTTCACCATATCGGTAGAAGTATAGAGCAGCCAGTTTTTCATCAGGAATCCTTCGGCATTGTCCTCATCGTGTGATGTATAGAGATAGATGGTGTCATTACGCACGATCGGTGCCGGGTCGGCCGTATACTTGGTCTGAACGAGGGGCATGTTACCCTCGGCGAGAGCCGCCGGCGCGATTACAGCACCTATGGCAGCCAATGCCAAAAGATTTCTTTTCATTATTTTGTATTTTTTAAGTATTTGCTCATTTTGATAACGATATCCGCACGTCGAAATTACCCGCGAAATTTTAATATTCGTAGGTTATATCTTCACTACGGTCTTCTTTCCCTTATAATTCACTTTTTTTGTCTTGCCATCCTTGCGCACTACAAGATTCCTGACGGGAAGATTCTCAGGATATGTGCCTTCAGCCTCGGAGATGGTCAGCACTCCTTTTGCATCATTCCAGTCGAGATTGATGCGCGTGTACTCCCCTTTCTCGAAGTCATACGTGTCGCCGGCATCATCATAGAGGGTGAAAGTCGCGTCGCGGCCGGGATATATGTCGATATTCACGGGCTGTCCTACCGAAGCCCCGGAATGCTCTACGGGTTCCGTCGTAAGTATTATGCTTCCGCCTTTCACGAAGAGCGGCAGACTGCTGAGCGGCGCGTCGGCTGTGATGACCTCACCTCCGGCAAAGCGCTTGCCGGTCCAAAAATCAATCCACTCAGAACCCGCGGGCAGATATACTTCTCTCGACTCAACTCCGGGATCGGTGACAGGACACACCATGATATCGCCGAACATATACTGATCCTTTATGTCGTGCACCTTCACGTCTTTCGGGAAATCGAAAGCCAACGGACGTGCCATCGAGAAGCCGCTTCTCGTCTGCCGGTCGGCCATACTGTAGATATAGGGCAGAAGGCTATAGCGCAACTTTATCATCTTGAGGATGGCGTCGTAATAGGGCGAGCCCTCCTCTCCGAACTGCCATATCTCGCGGGGTGTGTCTGTGCCATGGCTGCGCAGCACCGGGAGGAACGTGCCCCACTGGAACATACGCGTGTAATACTCCTTATAGGCATCATCCTTCACCCCTTCGGGGAACTCTCCTTTCCAGAACCAACGTCCACCGTTTTTAGTGAAGAACGACCCGACGTCTACAGTCCAGTAAGGGTTGCCCGTGGCAAAATAGTTGAGTCCTGACGGAATCTGCTGCTTGAAGGAGTTCCACGAAGCATGGGTGTCGCCGTTCCAGACGATAGTGCCGTATTTCTGCTGTCCGGCAAATGATGAGCGTGTCAGATTCACCACACGCTTCCTATCGGTGGCGGCACGCTGATGGTCATAAATGCCCTTGGCATGATTCAAAGAGTAGAGACATGCGCGTTCCGCCCCCAAAGCCTCCGAGAGGACTGCATCGTTGAGGTGCCAGCGGCGTTCATGGTCGTCCCAGCCGTAAGGCTTGCCGTTCACAGGCTCCGGAATCTGGTTCCAGTCGCCGTCGAGAGGCTCGCTGCTGTCACACCACCAGGCATCGAAACCGTTGCTGAAAAATTCGTTGTCGGCATACTGCCAGTAGAGGTCTCTGGCATCCGGATTAAAGGCATCATACACCGAATGCTCGAGCATGAGACCTTTGCTTCTGAAATCTTCTTCCTCCGGACAATACTGGGGATTGGCCCAGATGCTCACCATCAGCTTGGCGTCGAGGGCATGCACCGAGTCGGCCAGTGCTTTCGGATCGGGATAATACTGACGGTTCATCTTCATGTAGCCCCACCCCTGAGGCCAATAGTTCCAGTCCTGCACAATCATGTCGAGAGGCACATGGCGACGGCGGTATTCCTTGACAGTGTTCACTATATCATCGCTCGAGACATATCTCTCTTTTGACTGTGTGTAGCCAAACAGATAGCGGGGCATCATCGAGACATTGCCCGTGAGATAGCGGTAGCCCTCAATCACCTGCTCCATCTCTGAGCCCATAATGAAGTAATAGTCTACAGTATTGGCCGCCTCGAACTCTATGGTGGTCATCTGCGCGTAGGGAGCGTTACCTGACCTAAGCAGGGGATCGCTCTCAAACTTCATGGAGCAACCGGCATCAAAGAGAAGGCCGTAGCCCTTGGTGGAGACAAGCATCGGCACCATGATCTTCAGATTGTGCTGGGTGAGATACAGGTTCTTTCCCATCAGATTCATATAGTCTTCCATCTGGGAACCCAGGCCGTAGAGGGCTTCCCCCTCGTTGATGAATGACATACGGAATCTGCGGCTTATGCCGATAGTGTCGCGGCTTATCACATCCTTGACCGTGACTTTGCCATTGGCCGTATCTTCCATTCTCGCCGAGGCGTCGTCATAGACCACACGCTCGCGCACCACCGTGTCGCAATCGAACGCACGCACCGCTATCGCCTGATCGGCTGTGCTCAGAACACGGACAAACCGATCGCCCGACTTTTCAAAAAAATCTATCTTTCCCTTATCCGAGACCTCTACTTTCAGCGAATCAGACTGTATGCATGTCACACCGCCGCGCCGCTCGGTCTTCACATCTACCGGAGTGTAAGAAGTTCTGCACACGCCGGTGGCATTATCGGTTTTCACACCTTCAGGATTCCATCTCACCCTGACTATGGTAGGAGTTATAAAATCAATGAACGGAGTGCCGGCTGAAGCACAGACGCTGATTATGGAGAGCAGCGCAAGAAATAGATGTCTCATTATGGAAAAGATGTTTGTTTATGTTAAATCACAGGGGCAAGGCAAGCCTTGCCCCTGTCTGTCGGTCAAACTTACTTACTCGGCTGATCCGCCGCCGTCGATGGTGCGGATCTTGCCGTTTTCGTCGAATGTGAGCTCACACACCTTTAGGCTACGGAGCCATGACTTGCCTCCCGAGGGAACACTGTCATGATGGAAGAGATACCACTTGCCATCGTATTCAATGATGCTGTGGTGAGTGGTCCAACCCACTACGGGGGTCAGGATCTCGCCCTGATAGGTGAAGGGGCCATACGGATTGTCGCCCACAGCATAGCAGAGCAGATGGCTGTCGCCGGTGGAGTAAGAGAAGATGTACTTGTCGCCCATCTTATGCACCCAGGAAGCTTCGAAGAAGCGGTGGGGATCATTTGCCTTCAGGGGCTTGCCTTCCTCATCTACAACCTGCACGGGACGGGGCTCCTCGGCAAACTGCAGCATGTCTTTGCTCAGACGCACGCAACGGCTCGGCAGGGAGTCGGCATCTCCTTCGGGAAGATATGGCACCTCGAGCGCCTTGTTGTCCTTATAGCGCTGAAGCTGTCCGCCCCATAGGCCGCCGAAATACATGTAATAGTCCTCGCCATCCTTCAGCACACACATATCGATGGAGTAACTGCCTCGGATGGGATCCGGCTGAGGTATGAACGGCCCTTCCGGACGATCGCCTACGGCCACACCCACGCGGAAGATGTCGTTCTTGTCTTTCAGAGGGAAATAGAGGTAGTATTTCCCATCTTTCTCGGCCACGTCGCAATCCCAGAGCTGACGTCCGGCCCAGGGTATGTCGGCTATGTCGAGTGCTTTTCCGTGGTCGGTCACCTTGCCCGTCATCGGGTCGCCGTCGATCGAAAGCACGTGCATGTCTTTCATCACATACTGGTCGCCGTTGTCGTTTTCCACATTCTCACACTCCCAGTCGTGAGAGGGATAAATGTAGATCTTGCCGTTGAATACGTGCACACTGGGGTCTGCCATATAGTCGGCAGGGAAAAGGTATCTTTTTTCAGGGTTAATCATGGT
>CAMWXO010000001.1 GCA_947178245.1 uncultured Porphyromonadaceae bacterium | reverse complement strand
ATTTTGACCAAAGAGTCTTTCACACTGCAAAGATAAAGCGTTTCAACGCGGGGCAGGATGGAAAAAAGAGCAATAGCCTCGGAGAGGCGCTTTATGGTTAGGCCTCACCTCCGATAGACCGCCTCGGATGCAGCGGGGGCCGCCCCTACTGACATCTGCGGACGTACGAGCCGTGCGTCCCTACCACTCTCAATTAAAAACCGACAACTAACACGCTATATTACAGCATATTAAACAAAAGTCTTACATTTCAATTTTAGCGGCATTATAACTCGCTGAGAACCAGTAAATTAAAAATTGTAAGATTTTTCATTTTCTTACACTCTATAACCCTCTGTCTTTTAATGACTTAAAAACGCACATGTAAGAGAAAAAAGTTGCTAAAATATTTGGATATATCGTGCCTTTTGTTATAACTTTGCAAATTTAAAGTTCTATATTGCTCTTGCGAACGCTGAATAAATATAAAAATGACAAATAACTATGAAGTATCTAACCATTTTGATTTTCCTGATAGCAGCCATGCACGGATATGCAGATGTCAGGGGAACTGTGATTGATGCCGCCGACGGAAGCCCCGTGGCAGGTGCCACCGTGAGGAGTTTCAGCGCAGATTCCGTGTTCATCGCGGGGTCAGCCACAGATATTGACGGCATTTTCTCCATCGCCGGCGATCCCGCCGCTATATGCCGCGTAAGCATATCATGCATGGGCTATGCCCCGCTGACCATCATGACAAACGGCACCCACGATATCGGCACATTGATGCTGCATCAGTCGGATACGGAGCTCGCCACCCTCACCGTCACAGGCGAGACCCGCCTGCAGGACGCCACCACCGAGACCATCCTACTGAACGACTCCATCAGGAAATCTTTCGGCAATGCTGCGATGATGATGGGCTCGCTGCCGGGATTCAAGGTAGACTGGATATCCGAGAACATCAGCATCGGCAACGATAAGGACGTTCCCGTAATCGTGAACGGCAGGGAGATGGGGCTGCAATATGCGAAGAGCCTCAACCCCAAGAGGATCAAGAGCATCGAGATTCAGCGCTATCCGCCGGGACAATACTCGGACTATCCCATCCTTATCAATATAGTGCTGTATGAGAATTTCACCGGATGGGACGTGTCGGGCGGCGTCACAGGAACCCTGTCGCTGCGCAACAGACATACAAACAGCGAGAAGGTAATGATCGACGCCACGCTCTCCACCAAGCTCTGGAGCACCTTCATGTCCGCCTCCTACCAGAGGAAGCAGGCTTACGACGCATCCTCCTATTACCGCAACATTCAGGATGTCATTATCGAGGAGACCACACCCGCCAACTTCCATAATCCGAACGACAGCCGCTTTGCGAGTGACTGCCACTTCTCGGTCGGCGCCGACAGGAAGTTCGGAGAGCGGCACACAGTGTCGGTGCAGACATGGCTCGACAGGGATCATCTCAAGTCTCGGTCGCTCTACGATATGCTCGACGGGGCGGCGATCTCGAACGGCAACAGATATTCCTCGGTCAATTCCATCACCGGACTTTTCTATCAGGGAGATCTGACCGACAGGCTGTATCTGAGGGCTTCCGCATCATACAACTACTATGACATTGACGAAGACAGGCTATTCACCGAAGGCATCTCCGCATCCGACTCGAAAATATTCGGCAGGAAAGATAATGTATACGCCTCGGCCGATGCCACTTATTCCTTTTCCGACAAATGGGAGGCCACGGTAGGCTATAATTATTCATGGCGAAAATACAGGAGCGAGGAGCAAGGGGCCGACAGGCTCTTCACCTCCGAGGAATCGCGCAACAAGCTTGATGCCACCGTAGCGTTCTCGCCCGCCCGCAACTTCAATCTCAGAGCCGGCGGAAGCATACTCGGAATCAGCGACAGGCAGGAGGCCGAGAGGACGAGCCACACGTCGTTCCTGCCCCGACTGCAGGCCTACTGGCGTCCATTCAGGCTGGGGCGCATCACGGCCGTCTACCTGAACGAGATCCTCTATCCGAACCTCGACCAGCTCTCCACCGCCTCTTGGCAGATCTCGAACCACCTTTTCCAGACCGGCAATCCGGATCTCAGATCTCAGATCATGCATTACGCAAACGTGAAGTTCACGCTCGCCGACTGCGTGAGCCTCGAGTATATGTGGCGCAAATCAAACAACGACATCGTGGACTGGTATGAGATTCTCGACTCGGACTATGTGAGGAAATCATATATCAACTGCGACTACCTGCATCAGTATCTCGGGGTCTCCCTTGACAAGAGCCTTGGCGCGGGACTGAACCTGAACTTCACCGGAAACTACCAGTGGTACAAGAGGTGGACCGGGGCATGGGCCAACAACGGCCGCACATGGTATGGCGACCTCACCCTCACATGGGCTCTCGGCAGAGCGCACACCATGCTGCTGGCGGAATACTTCATCAGGCACGACCGCGAGCCTCTGCCGCAGGGAATACGCTACAATCAGCAGGAGACTCTTGCCTTAGGGTGCTTCAAGAATCTTCTGAAGGGAAGACTGACCCTGTCGGCGATGCTCCTGATTCCCGTCCAGGCCATCGACAAGCAGACATACACAAAGATCGACATCCCCGGATTCAGATCGGAGACAAGAGGCGACGACAGGGTAAACTCCTTTATCGCCCAGATCAATGTCCGCTTCAATCTCGGAAAAGGCAAAGTCAGCAAATCAAGCAACTCATACGTCACCGATTCGGAGAAATGAACCTGACAGCAAGGGGTGTCGGTGAGCGGGAGTAATAAAAAATTGCGTTTGTGGCGGTAAAATCAAAAGTTTTTTTGTAATTTTGTTGATTAATTCGCAAGATAAGATTATTACGATGTCTATAAGTAATCTCTATACTCCGCTTATCGCGTCTATAGCCTTGATTTTCCTGCTTTCCTGCGGCGCGGGCAAGCAGGGAGATGCGTCGCGCGCCGACACTGACCCGTCGGGCGCCCCCGAGACGGAAAGCACCCTTTTCTGCGCCGACAGCGCCTACTCCTACGTGCAGAGGCAGGTGGACTTCGGGCCGCGCGTGCCGGGCAACGAGGCTCATGCAGCATGCGGCGACTGGCTTGCCGAGACTCTGAGGGCCGCCGGCGCAGAAGTAACAGTACAGACCGCCACGCTGACCGGATTTGACGGAGCGAGCATACCGATGCGCAATATCTTCGCCCGACTGAATCCCGATGCCGACGAGAGGGTGCTTCTGCTCGCACACTGGGACTCCCGCCCCTGGGCCGATCATGACCCCGACCCGGCAAAGCACTCCTCACCTATCGACGGTGCCAACGACGGAGCGAGCGGCGCAGGCGTGCTGCTCGAGATAGCGCGCATAGCCAAGGAGGCGGGAATAGCGAAAGGCATCGACATCCTGCTTTGCGATGCGGAAGACCGGGGCACGGAAAACAATGATGAGTCATGGGCAATGGGAACCCGGTATTTCGCGGCCAATCTTCCGGAGAAAGGATACATGCCCTCGGCTGCCATTCTTCTCGACATGGTGGGAGCTCCGGATGCCACTTTCATGCGCGAATATTTCTCGCAGCGCTCAAACCCGGCGCTCGCCGACGAGATTTGGGCCATAGCGCATTCGCTGGGATATGCGGGCAATTTCCCCAACAGGATGGGCTCGGCAGTGAACGATGACCATGTGGAACTAATCAAGGCCGGTATTCCGGCCATCGACATCATAGACTACCGCGAGGGCGAGGGCTTCTTCAGCGGATGGCATACCACGGCCGACAATATGGACGCAATCTCAAAAGAGACGCTGGAGAAGGTGGGCCGCGTGATAGAGACTTATCTGAAAAAATAATCAATACGACATAACGACATGAATTTCATCGAAGAACTCACCTGGCGCGGCATGATCCACACCATGATGCCGGGCACAGAAGAACAGTTGAACAAGGAGATGACCACAGCCTACCTCGGCATAGACCCGACGGCAGACTCACTCCATATCGGCCACCTCTGCGGAGTGATGATGCTCCGCCATTTCCAGCGCTGCGGACATAAGCCCGTGGCCCTCGTGGGAGGCGCCACCGGCATGATAGGCGACCCCTCGGGAAAGAGCGCCGAGCGCAACCTTCTCGACGAGGCCACCCTCCGCCACAACCAGGAGGCCATAAAGGCGCAGCTCGCCCGCTTCCTCGACTTCGAGAGCGACGCCCCGAACAAGGCGGAACTCGTGAACAACTTCGACTGGATGAAAGACTTCTCCTTCCTCGACTTCGCGCGCGAGATAGGAAAGCATATCACGGTAAACTACATGATGGCGAAGGAGTCGGTGCAGAAGCGCCTCAACGGTGAGGCCCGCGACGGCCTGAGCTTCACGGAGTTCACCTATCAGCTGCTGCAGGGCTACGACTTCATGCACCTCTACGAGACAATGGGCTGCAAGCTGCAGCTCGGCGGGTCGGATCAGTGGGGCAACATCACCACCGGCAGCGAGCTCATTCGCCGCAAGCTGGGCGGCGAGGTCTACGCCCTGACGTGCCCGCTCATCACGAAAGCCGACGGCGGCAAATTCGGCAAGACCGAGAGCGGCAACATCTGGCTCGACGCCAAATATACGTCTCCCTACAAGTTCTATCAGTTCTGGCTCAACGTGAGCGACGCCGACGCGGAGAAATATATCAAGATCTTCACCTCGCTGAGCAAGGAAGAGATCGAGGCCCTCGTGGAGGAGCACGCCAAAGATCCGGGCTTGCGTCCGCTTCAGAAGAAACTCGCCGAGGAAGTGACGGTGATGGTTCACGGCCGCCAGGCCTACGAGGATGCGGTGTCGGCGAGCAAGATTCTCTTCAGCAACAGCGCTGTGGAGGAACTTCACAAACTCGACGAGCAGACCCTGCTCGACATCTTCGACGGAGTGCCCCGCTTTGAGGTGAGCCGCGAGGAGATAGAGGCCGGTATCCCGGCGCTCGAGTTCCTGGCCGAGAAGACCAAGGTGTTCCCATCGAAAGGTGAGGCCCGCAAGATGGTGCAGGGCAACGGCGTGAGCATCAACAAGGAGAAACTGACCGATCCGGCTGCAGTGATCGGTGCCGACCGCCTGCTGGGCGGCAAATATATCCTCGTGCAGAAAGGAAAGAAGAATTATTTCCTTGTAATAGCGGAATAATAATAATTTAGAATGTAGAATGTAGAATTTGGAATGTAGAATTTGGAATGAAAGCAATTCTCAATTCCCAATTCTCAATTAGCTTCGCTCAAGCTAACGCAATTCATAATGCACAACGCATAATTCATAATAAGAAGCAATTCTAAATTCTACATTCAAAATTCCACATTATCGAAGTTCTAAATTCTCAATTCTCAATTCCCAATTCTCAATTAGACTAATTGAATGGCTGAATTCGACATTCATGGGTCGGGCGACGCTCCAAGAGGCTCGGACCGCGACATAGAGAAGGCTCTCCGGCCGCTGACGTTCGACGACTTCAGCGGGCAGGAGAAGATCGTGGCCAACCTCCGCGTATTCGTGCAGGCAGCGCGTATGCGGGGTGAGGCGCTCGATCACACCCTTCTGCACGGGCCGCCGGGCCTCGGGAAGACAACCCTGAGCAATATCGTGGCCAACGAGCTGAATGTGGGGTTCAAGGTGACGAGCGGCCCGGTGCTCGACAAGCCCGGCGACCTCGCGGGCATACTGATGAGCCTCGAGCCTCACGACGTGCTCTTCATCGATGAGATACATCGCCTCCACCCCATAGTGGAGGAATACCTCTACTCGGCGATGGAAGACTACCGCATAGATATCCTTCTCGACAAGGGGCCTGGGGCGAAATCGGTGCAGCTCACCATCTCGCCCTTCACCCTCATCGGTGCCACAACGCGCAGCGGCTTGCTGACGGCCCCGCTCCGGGCACGTTTCGGCATCAACTGCCACCTCGAATATTATGACCACGAGGTGCTCCGAGGCATCGTAAAGCGCTCGTCGAGGCTACTGCAGACGCAGATCACCGATGAGGCGGCCCTCGAGATAGCTCTGCGCAGCCGCGGCACTCCGCGCATCTGCAACGCCTTGCTGCGCCGCGTGCGCGACTTCGCCATGGTGCGCGGCAACGGCACTATCGACCTGCCGACAGCCAAAATGTCGCTCGAGGCGCTGAATATCGACACCCACGGCCTGGACGAGATAGACAACCGCATCCTCTCCACCATCATCGACAAGTTCGCGGGCGGCCCGGTGGGGCTGACCACGATCGCCACGGCCCTCGGCGAGGACAGCGGTACCATCGAGGAGGTCTACGAGCCTTTCCTCATCAAGGAAGGCTTCCTGAAGCGCACTCCGCGCGGACGCGAGGTGACGGAACTCGCCTACCGGCATCTCGGGCGCTATCCCCAGGCTAAAGACGCATCCCTATTCGACTGAAACATCAGGGCCCGGGACATCCCCTAAACCCCTTAACCCTCTTAAACTTAAACTTCTCTCCTTCCACCATGGTATGGCAGGAATTAAATCACTTGTAAAGGATACGGCCGTCTACGGACTGAGCAGCATCATCGGGCGTTTCCTCAACTGGGGCCTCGTGCCGCTCTACACCCGCCTCTTCACCGATGAGGAATATGGAGTGGTGAGTTATCTCTACGCCATCGTGGCCGTAGTGATAGTGATCCTGAACTACGGCATGGAGACGGGCCTCTTCCGCTATGCCAACAAGACCGACAACCCCGAGCGCGTCTACAGCACGGCCATCACGTCGCTCGCCACCACGTCGCTGCTCTTCGTGGTGATGGTGAGCCTTTTCATCAGCCCGCTATCGGCAGCGCTGAAACTCCCGCATCATCCCTCCTATGTGTGGATGATGGCATTCACGGTGGCGGTGGACGCCTTCACCAACCTCCCCTTCGCATGGCTGCGGTTCAGGCACAAAGCATGGACTTTCGCGGGCATAAAACTCGTCAATATCGGAGTAAACATCGCACTCAATCTCTTCTTCCTGCTGGCATGTCCGGCCATCATGCGCTCCGCTCCCGGCGTCATCTCCTGGCTCTACGAGCCCCTCGGAGGGGCGGCATTCGGAGTGGGATGGATCTTCCTCGCCAATGTGGTGAGCAGCCTCGTGGTGCTCGTATGCCTCGTGCCGGCAATGAGAGTGAAGCGGCTCGTATGCGACCGCGATCTCCTGCGCAAGATGCTCTCCTATTCGTGGCCTCTGCTCGTGCTCGGCGTGGCAGGCAACCTGAGCCAGGGCATGGGGCAGATCATCATTCCCTACCTCTTTCCCGGTGATCCCTCAGGGGCGAAGGCCATGGTGGGCATCTACGGTGCCAATATCAAGATAGCGGTGGTGATGATGATGTTCACCCAGGCCTTCCGCTATGCCTACGAGCCCTTCATCTTCAACCGCGCAGCCCGCAACGGCGAAGACAAGACCCGGGCCTACAGCGACGCGATGAAATATTTCGTGATTTTCGGGCTCGCCATCTTCCTGGGAGTGATGTATTACCTGCCGGTGCTGAAATATTTCATAGCGCCATCCTATTGGGCGGGGCTCCGCGTGGTGCCCGTCATGATGGCCGCCGACCTCTGCTTCGGAGTCTATTTCAATCTCTCGCTCTGGTATAAGCTCACCGACCGCACGCGCTGGGGCATGTATCTGTCGCTACTCGGCTTCGTGCTCATGCTCGCCGGCAACCTTATCCTCGTGCCACTCATCGGAATGCCCGACGGCTATATCGGCTCGGCATGGGCGGCCCTGATCTCCTACGCCGGAATCATGGTGGCCAGCTGGCTGCTCGGCAGGAAGTATTACCCCATACCTTATCCGCTGAAGCGCATGGCGGCCTACACCATCCTCGCCGCCGCCCTGTGGGGGCTCGGCGAAGCATGCAGCTTCCCAGGCCGGATGTGGGCCACATACCTCTGCCGCTCGCTGCTGCTATGCGTCTATCTGCTATGCGTGGCCAGATATGATATTTTCCGTAAGAAAAGTTTGGATATCGGCTAATAAATAATTAACTTTGCACAATCAAAGATAAACGTTGGCCAAAACAGACTAAGCAATATGTCATCGCAAGAAAAAGACGATCTCGGCACGGTGAGGGGGCGCCTGCTCCACTTCCTGAAAGACAGGCGCATGAGCCAGGCGGAACTATGCAAGATGCTGGGCGTGGCTCCCACCTACATAGGAGTGATGCGCAAGTCCATGTCGCCCGCCAAGGTGCAGAAGCTCATGGAACTGTTTCCCGAACTCAGCCGCGACTGGGTGCTCTACGGCGAAGGAGAGATGTATCTCGAAGGCAAGGGCGCCGAGGCGCGCGAAGTGCTCGGCGATGAAGGATTCCTCGCGCCGCTCGTGCCGGTGAGCGCATTCGCTGGCAATCTCACGGCATGGGCCGGCAGCATCAGCCGGAATGAATGCGAGATGGTGCTCACTCCAGTGAGGGGAGTAGACTTCGCGGTCAAGATCTCGGGCGACAGCATGGAGCCGGTGTTTCACAACGGGTCGGTCATCTTCATCAAGATGGTGGAAGACACCAACTTTCTCCCCTGGGGCCACCCTATGGCCATCGACACCAAAAACGGCCTCTTCGTGAAGGAACTCTTCCCCTCCGAGAAGGGGAAACGCTATGTGAGCGCAAGAAGCCTGAATCCGAAATATCCCCCGATCGAGATGCCCTGCGACAGCATCTACGGATACTACCGAATACTGGCGCAGCTCTCGACTTACACATCCTACTGATTACAGAAACAAAACATTATAAAGACCAAATCACAACAATGGCAGACTACAACCATACCGACATAGAGGCGCGCTGGCAGAAATATTGGCGCGACAATGAGGTCTACAAGACCCGGATCGACACCGGGAAACCGAAATTCTACGTGCTCGACATGTTCCCCTATCCCTCCGGAGCGGGGCTGCACGTAGGCCATCCGCTGGGCTACATCGCAAGCGACATCTATTCGCGCTTCAAGCGCCAGAAGGGCTTCAACGTGCTCCACCCGATGGGCTACGACGCCTACGGCCTTCCTGCAGAGCAGTATGCCATCCAGACCGGTCAGCACCCCGAGAAAACCACCAACGACAACATAGCCCGCTATCGCTCACAGCTCGACAAGATAGGTTTCTCTTTCGACTGGAGCCGCGAGGTGCGCACCTGCGACCCGAAATATTACAAGTGGACACAGTGGGCCTTCATCCAGATGTTCAACCACTATTACGACACGGCCCTCGGCAAGGCCCGCCCGATAGCCGAGCTCGTGGAGCATCTTGAGAAAGAGGGCACGAAGGGGCTGAACGCGGCCCAGACCAAGGAGCTTGACTTCACGGCCGATGAGTGGAACGCCATGAGTGAGAAAGAGCAGCGCGAGGCGCTGATGAACTGGCGCATAGCATTCCAGGGCGAGACGATGGTGAACTGGTGTCCGGAACTCGGCACGGTGTTGGCCAACGATGAAGTGTCGGAAGGCCTCAGCGTGCGCGGCGGCTTCCCCGTGGAGCAGAAACTGATGAGGCAGTGGTGTCTGCGCGTGTCGGCCTACGCTCCGCGTCTGCTCGACGACCTCGACAGCCTCGCATGGAGCGACTCGCTGAAGGAGACACAGCGCAACTGGATAGGACGCTCCGAGGGTGCCGAGATGCGTTTCCCCGTGAAAGACAGCGACATCGAGCTCGAGATATTCACGACCCGCGCCGACACCGTCTTCGGCGTCACCTTCATGGTGCTCGCTCCGGAGTCGGAATATGTCTCGCTGCTCACCACTCCCGAGCAGAAAGAGGCTGTGGAGGCATATCTCAACGAGGTGAAACACAAGACCGAGCGCGAGCGCCAGATCGACAAGAAGGTGACAGGTGTGTTCACAGGCAGTTACGCCGTGAATCCGCTCAGCGGAAAAGAGATACCGGTATGGATCAGCGACTATGTGCTCGCAGGATATGGCACCGGGGCAATCATGGCTGTGCCGGCGCATGACTCGCGCGACTACGCTTTCGCCAAGAAATTCGGTCTCCCCATCATTCCTCTCATCGAAGGAGCCGACATCTCTGAAGAGAGTTTCGACGCCAAGGAGGGGATCGTCTGCAACTCGTGCGGCCCGGATCTCGACCTCAACGGCCTGACGGTGAAAGAAGCCATCGCCAAGACCAAGAGCCATATCGCCGAAAAAGGAATAGGAAGGGTTAAGGTAAACTACCGTCTGCGCGACGCCATATTCTCGCGTCAGCGCTATTGGGGAGAGCCATTCCCCGTGTATTATAAAGACGGCGTTGCCTATATGATGGACGAGTCGAAACTGCCGCTCCTCCTGCCCGAGGTGAGCAGCTACAAACCCACCCCCGACGGCGAGCCGCCGCTCGGCAGGGCCGAGAACTGGAAGACTGAGGAGGGCTATCCCATCGAGCTTTGCACCATGCCGGGCTTTGCCGGCAGCTCGGCCTACTATCTGCGCTACATGGATCCGCACAACGAAGACGCTCTCGTGGGGAAAGAAGCCGATGAATACTGGCGCGACGTAGACCTCTATGTGGGAGGAGCGGAGCATGCCACAGGCCATCTGATCTACAGCCGCTTCTGGAACAAGTTCCTCTACGATCTCGGTCTGGTGGTGAGCCCGGAACCTTTCAAGAAGCTCGTGAACCAGGGCATGATACAGGGTCGCACCAACTTCGTCTACCGCATCAAGGGCACCAACACCTTCGTGAGCAAGGGGCTCGCCGAGCAGTATGACACCACGCCTATCCGCGTGGACGTGAACATAGTGAGCAACGATGTGCTCGACACCGAGGCTTTCAAGGCATGGCGTCCTGACTATGCCGATGCCGAGTTCATACTGGAAGACGGGAAATATATCTGCGGCTACGCTGTTGAGAAGATGTCGAAATCGATGTTCAACGTGGTCAATCCCGACGATATCGTAGAGAGATACGGCGCCGACACGCTGCGCCTCTACGAGATGTTTCTGGGCCCGGTGGAGCAGTCGAAACCCTGGGACACCAACGGCATCGACGGCGTGAACCGATTCCTGCGCAAGATATGGAATCTCTTCGGCAAGCGCTCAGACATCAAGCGCTCCGCTCAGGAAAAGAAGATAATGCACACGCTCATCAAGAAAGTGAGCCAGGATATAGAGAACTTCTCGTTCAACACCTCTGTGGCGGCGTTCATGATCGCGGCCAACGAGCTTTCCAAACTCCCTGCAGTCAGCACGGAATCGATGGATGAGATGGCGCGTCTGCTGGCGCCGTTCGCTCCCCACATAGCCGAGGAGTTCCGCCATCAGCTCGGACTTGAAGGCAGCATCGCCGACAGCGCGTGGCCCGAATGGGATGAGGAAGCCCTGAAGGAAGACACCGTGAAATATCCCGTGCAGTTCAACGGCAAGATGCGCTACAACATCGAGGTGCCGGCCGGAAGCGACAAGGCTGCAGTGGAGGCCGCCGCTCTCGCCGACCCCTCTGCCGAAAAATGGCTCGACGGCAAGGCCCCGAAGAAAGTGATAGTGGTGCCGGGACGAATAGTAAATATCGTGATCTGATCACTGAAGGAAAGAGTCTGAAGAAAATGGCGGGACGCGCATCATTGCGGTCGTCCCGCCATGCGTTTCATAATAATAAAGAGAACCGATTTTCGTTTAATAATATAATAACCTACTCTCTTTATACACTTATGAAAGATAAAATGAAACTTGTGATGGCCACCAACAACGCCGGGAAACTGCGTGAGGCACGTGCCATCGCAGGCGATAATATAGAAATCCTGAGTCTTTCCGACATAGGATTTCACCGGGATATCCCGGAGACCGCCGACACTCTCGAGGGGAACGCGCTGCTGAAAGTGCGTGCCGTGAGAGAAGCCTCCGGTCTGGACTGCTTCGCCGACGACACCGGCCTGATAGTGGATGCCCTCGGCGGCGCGCCCGGAGTCTACAGCGCCCGCTACGCGGGGCCTGAATGCGATCCGGAAGCCAATATAAGTCTGCTGCTCCGCAACATGGAGGGGGCCGACACACGCACGGCACGTTTCCGCACCAGTATCGCCCTATCGCTCGGAGGCGAGGAGCACCTGTTCGAGGGCAACGCCGAAGGGGAGATAGCCCTCTCAAAAAGCGGGAGCAACGGTTTCGGCTACGATCCCGTGTTTATCTCGGCCGACACCGGAAAATGCTTCGCTGAGATGACCGACGAGGAGAAAAACAGCATCTCGCATCGCGGACGCGCACTCCGGGCCATGATGAAATGGCTCGGCGCCCTGTCAGTATGCCTACTCTCGTGGCTGAGGGCTGATGCGGCCATGAGCTCGGACTGGGCCATCTACAATACGTTTGACGACAAGATCGAGATGGTCTTCGACACTCCGGACAAGACATATTACGTCGTGCATGCCCAGCCCTTCCTGGAGGGAGTGGCAGGAAACTCCGAGAAGGAACTTCAGCTTTTCTGCCTTGAGAAGGAGAGCGGAGAGATACGCCCCTACAATACCCTCAATTTCCTTTCGCGCAATATCATACGCAATGCGGCATATAACGCGCAGAGCAGGTATCTGCTGATTGTCTATGACGACTTTACCATCGACCTGCTTGACGACGACGGAAAGGCGCACACCCTCACCGGCCTGAAAAACTTCTCTACCTCATCCACGAAAAATGTCAGGAGCATCTCTTTCGACCCCGAGCGCAACCGCGCCTATCTCGCCACGGATTTCGGCTTCGTGGCCATCGACGACAAAAAACACGAAGTGGCTGAAAGCGGAATCTACAATACTCCCGTAGACAATATCGTGCGCACTGCCGACCACCTGATAATCAACCGTGGAGGGAAACTTTACCGGAACTCGGCCGCCAGCAATCACTCCTCGCTCGAGTCGTTCAGGCAGGTATCTTGGGCCGACGGCGACAGCGTGATGAATCTCGTGGCCCTCTCACCCACCAAGTGCATCTTCTCGAAGAATCTCGACGGCACGGAGACTCACTATATCCTCACCTTCAATGCAGGAGAGGAGAATCCGGTGAGAAGCGGCATCGGAAGTTTTCAGGGAGCCGACATCGCCGAGAACCGCGACGGATTGCTGCTGACACGCACGTCGCAGCTTGTGCAGATCGACCGAACCACAGGCGCCCGTACGTTCCTGCCTCGCAGAGGTGAGGACTACGCAGTGAAATGCGGCAGCTGGGACACCCGCGACGTCTACTACGCCAAGCCGCGAGAAGGATTCTACGCCCTGCGCCGTAACGACAATAATGAATACACGGTGACAATGGAAGAGGCGCGCCCCAATGCCCCGGCATCTTTCCGCTCTGATAATTTCCTGTATGTGCCGAAGTTCGGAATGCTCGCCAACACGCATGGAGTAAGCCAAAGTTTTGAAGACCATCTGGCCTACAATTTCGTGTTGCTCTCATCCCTGAAAGACGGCGAATGGGAGATGCACGGCATTCCTTATTTCGATTACACTCAGCGCGGGCGCATGATCAATCCCACGGGAATGGCACAGGATCCGGACAATCCCGACGTGTTCTATATGGGCTCCACGCTCAACGGGCTGATAAGATACAACATCACGGACTACTCCGACGTGCTCCATATCACCCGGAGCAACGACTCCCCCGAGTTGGAGGGGCACGTCGCTGCCGGCGCCCCCTATCCGCACAGTACTAATTTCTATCCGCTCCAGCATCCCCGCTTCGACAAGGCGGGCAACCTCGTGGTGGCTCATATCGAGAGTCCGAAGGAAGATGTATATGAAGCCGAGATATGGGTATGGACTCCCGAAGACCGCAAAGCCTCGACCGACGCAGCCTCCTACAGGCCGATGAAGCGCCTGAAGATCGACAATCTGAATCCGCAGAAGAGCGCCATAGCCATTCCGCTCACCTCCTCAGCATCGCGCGGAATGGTGATGTATCTGCCCATCAGATCATATCGCAGAAACATCGCGGTCTACGACCACAACAATACGATCGCCGACGAGACCGACGACCGGCAGGCCGTGATGAAGGATCTCTACGACAACGACGGCGGCGTCACTTACGATTATCTATACTGCGCTATCGAAGACCCGGCCACCGGACTGGTATGGGTGGGCACGAGCAACGGTGTCTTCACCTTCAATCCCGCCGACGCCTTCTCGAATCCCGGCAGGATCTCACGAATCAAGGTGAGCCGCAACGACGGCACCTCACTCGCCGACTATCTCCTGTCAGGGATATCGGTGAATCATATCGCCATCGACGGCAAGGGGCGCAAATGGTTCTCGCTTCCGAGTGGAGGAATAGTGGTGACTTCAGCCGACGGCAAGACCATCCTGGAGGAAATTACCTCTGAAAACTCCATGCTGCCCAGCGATATAGTCTACGCCACATGCTACAACCCGGAGCGCAATTCGATGATGATAGGCACATCGGCGGGCCTCTGCGAGTATTTCCTGAGCAAGAGCAGCGGAAACGCATCGGAGAGCGACGTGAAGATCTATCCCAACCCCGTGCGCCACGACTATTACGGATGGGTCACCATAGAGGGGCTTGAAGACGGCGCTCTCGTAAAAATCGCAGACGCCGCCGGAAACATCGTATGCGAGCTCGGGCCCGCATCAGGAGGCAAAATACAATGGGATGCCGCCGGAAGAGACCACAACAGGGTGGCAAGCGGCGTCTACTATGTGCTGGCGTCCTCCGGCAAGGACGGCGGCAACTATTCTGCCGCCGGGAAAGTCCTGGTCATGAACCGCTGATGAAAAAATACTCACTCAAGACTCACAACCTTATCTGACTACATGGGAAAAAACAAACTTCAGAAATTTTCCGATATGGAGACGTTCAGATGCGTGCTCCAGTATCCGCGCCATATCCTTATAGAGCAGGGCTTCCCTTTCCGCGGGAAATGGAACTCCGGCTTCTTCAGCCGGCCCAACCCCATCACACTCGAACTCGGCTGCGGAAAAGGGGAATACACCGTAGGGCTCGCGGAGGCTAACCCTGACCGGAACTATATAGGCGTCGACATCAAGGGGGCGCGCATGTGGAAAGGCGCCAGGACGGTGGAGGAGAAAGGAATGGACAACGCCGCTTTCCTGCGCACCGAGATAGAGCAGATAGAGCAGTTTTTCGCCCCCGGGGAAGTGGATGAGATCTGGATAACATTTCCCGACCCCCAGATGCAGAAAGCGCGCAAGAGGCTTACCTCTACCCGCTTCCTAAATAACTACCGCACTTTCCTGCGCAAGGGTGGAGTGGTGAACCTGAAGACCGATTCGCCGTTTCTGTATGAATACACGAAGCGTCTCGTGATGCAGAACGGATGCGAGGTGCTATTCATCACCGACGACCTATACGGCAGCGGCAAGGCCGACCCGGTGTCTTCGATCAAGACATTCTACGAACAGCAATGGCTCGCAAGAGGCAAGACGATAAAGCTTATCTCCTTCCGCATTCCGGAGGGCGAACTCACCGAGCCGGACACCTCCGATCTTGAGAAAGACGACTATCACAGCGAATTCGGAAAGCACTCACAAAATTAAAAAAACTGAAAATCATGGCTATATATCCCAAACTGATACTTGACGCGCTCACAAACGTCAAATATCCGGGCAACGGAAAGAATATCGTGGAACTCGGAATGGTGGAAGACGACATCCGGATAGACGGGAACAAGGTGTCTTTCTCCCTTATCTTCGACCGTCCCACCGATCCCTTCATAAAGTCAGTGGTGCGTGCGGCTGAAGCCACACTACCCGTTTTTGCCGATCCGGACATCGACGTCAAGGGGCGTATCAGCGTAAAATACCGGCAGGCTGAGGCTCCCAAGCCAACAACGCCGCTCCCGGGAGTGAAAAACATCATCGGAATCAGTTCCGGAAAAGGCGGAGTGGGAAAATCTACCGTGGCCGCCAACCTTGCCATCGCTCTCGCGGCCCACGGCTATAAGGTAGGACTTCTTGACGCCGACATCTTCGGCCCGTCGATGCCCAAAATGTTCGGAGTGGAAGACGAGAAACTCTACATGGTGAATCAGGAAGGCCGCGACTGGATCGAGCCTGTGGAGAAATACGGCGTGAAGATGCTGAGCATAGGCTTTGTCGTAGACAAGGATAGTCCGGTGCTATGGCGCGGAGGTATGGCCTCAAACGCGCTTAAGCAACTGATCACCGACGCATGGTGGGGCGATCTCGACTATTTCCTCATCGATATGCCGCCGGGCACGAGCGATATCCACCTCACTCTCGTGCAGACCCTCCCCATCACAGGGGTGATAGTGGTGAGCACGCCGCAGGAAGTGGCGCTCGCCGACGCCAGAAAGGGCATCGGAATGTTCCGCAGCGAGAAAATCAACGTTCCCATTCTCGGCCTTGTCGAGAATATGGCATGGTTCACTCCGGCACCCCATCCTGAGGAGAAATACTTTATTTTCGGCAAGGAAGGCGCATCACGCCTCGCCGACCAACTCAACGTGCCTCTTCTTGCACAGATTCCACTCGTGGCAGACATCTGCGGGGATGCCGACAGCGGATGCCCCTCGGCAGCCCGATGCACCGGCGGAGAAATCTCAGAAAATCCCGAGGCGCTTGCTTTCCATGAACTCGCCGTGATGGTGGTGGAGGAATGCACCAAGCGCAACGCGACGCTCCCCCCGACAAAAGCAGTGCAGACCCATTAATATATTATATATAAATTATATATCTTATATATCGCATACCCAAACTAATTCCAAACAAGACCAATGTCTACAGCCCAAGCAGAAAATACACGCAAGGTGACTACAAGCCGCCTTACAGAGATGAAGCACCGGGGAGAAAAGATCTCCATGCTCACAGCCTACGACTACACCTCGGCAAAAATAGTGGATGAAGCCGGAATGGACGTCATCCTCGTGGGCGACTCGGCCTCCAACGTCATGGCCGGCAACGTCACCACCCTCCCTATCACACTCGACCAGATGATCTATCACGCCAAGTCGGTGATGAAAGCCGCGAAACGCGCGCTTGTTGTGGTAGACCTTCCGTTTGGAACGTATCAGGGCAATTCAAAGGAAGCTCTCGCGTCTGCCATCCGCGTTATGAAGGAGAGCCACGCCGAGGCGCTGAAACTGGAAGGCGGCGCCGAGATAGCCGAGTCGATAAGCCGAATCCTCTGCGCCGGCATCCCAGTGATGGGGCATCTCGGACTCACTCCGCAGAGCATCAACAAATTCGGCACCTATAGCGTGCGTGCCAAAGAGGAGGCTGAAGCAAAAAAACTCATTGAAGACGCCAAACTCCTCGAGGAGATAGGATGCTTCGCCATCGTGCTTGAGAAGATTCCGGCAAAGCTCGCCGAGAAGGTAGCGAAAGAACTTACCATTCCCGTGATAGGAATCGGTGCCGGCGGAGGGGTCGACGGCCAGGTGCTCGTGATGCACGACATGCTGGGCATGACCCAGGGCTTCTCACCCCGCTTCCTGCGCCGCTACGCCCGCATAGGCGACATAATGACCGACGCCTTCCGCCATTATATCGACGACGTGAAGAGCGGCGACTTCCCAAACGAGAAGGAGCAGTACTGACAATTAAGCCAAAATTCACTTATCCGCCGGCTCAAGCAAGGAATCCGCTTGCAGGGCCGGCGGATTTCTTCAGGCCCTACCTGAACGAGTATCCGGCGCCGAGCATCAGGTTGTTCTGCTTGTGGAAGTTGAGAAGCTGATAGCCGATGTTGAGGAAGAAGCCCCCTCCTACGCGCACCTTCAGATTGGCAAGCTGATATGTGGCTCTTGTCTCTTCCGGGCCAATGATATTGTAGCCCATACCGACATTCACCGAGAAGATGGGCATCACGAGCTCGGCCCGTCCGGACAATCCGGCGCATACCTGACGCAGGAACGACGGATGTTGAAACCGGATATCATCCGACGTTGAGCCTGAGATATGATTACGTTTAAGATCAGTACTCTCATCCCACTGGAAGTCGGCCGAGAACCCCGCCCGGAATGTTTCAGAGACGCGCCACATCGGCGAGAAGCCGATGCCGCATACCCCGAATTTGCCATTGAGCAAAACCGGAGTCTCGCCCCCTCTGTAGACCCTCCTCCTCCATGCGCCATATAGCGTGACATCATATCCGGGTTTCTTTTTCCCGGCTATCGTGTCCAGCTCCGACTGCCTCGCCGGCTCTTCCCTGCCAAACGATCTCGACACTCCAATCCTGACGCCGGCCATGTTCACGCCGGGGTTCGGAAACGAAGTGTTTCCATTCGAGAAGTGAGTGAGATCCAATCCGGCGGTCAAATCGAAATGTTTGTCAAGACGCCATCTGAGTCCCGCTCCGAGATTGATATAGGCGTTTACGCGTGATCCGGTGATAAGATTGGAAGCGGCACGCTCCGGATTGCAAGGCCTCCATCCGAACGAGGCTCCGAAATTCCATTCGTAAAATACCGACAGCCTGTCGGTCAGCCTCCATATCGGGCCCCCCTGAAAAAGATACACCGACACGGGATTGCCGATGCCGCGCGGATTCCCCAAAAAATTAAGCCCCGTGCCGATACCTTGCCATGAAGGTGGAAATGACCGGGCCAACGATGACTCTTCAGAAAAGGTGAATCCGAATTTAAGATGAAGCGACGTGGAGACACGGGTGTAGCGCGCATGCTCCATATTCACCATATCGCTCATTATGTCATCAAGGAAAGATGAGAAGACGTATGACGATCGCGCGTCCACCCCGATGCCGCTCCTGATCTTCCACCGGCACGAGTCAGCACGCTGCCCCATGACACTGAGGCAGCCGAGAAAGATTATCGCGCCGATCATCAGGCTGCGTTTAAGTCCGCAATAAAACATTGACTTCATTTCACACTGGGATATCGGTCTGCAAAACAGAGAAATAATACATCAGGAAAATGGCTTATAATAGATCAGCATTTCTGATTGATTGTGGACTGTCAGTCTTTTAAAGTAGTGATAGGCACAACGTATGTTCCATCAGGTCTGCGGTATGCATAGGGCCCAACAGCTGTAAGTACCATTTTAAAACTTGGGGCTTTCATACGTGTGGTGTCAATTTTTTTTGCCAAAGCATCCAATGTCTTCACACCGTTTTCTATGGCTTTGTCTCCACCTAATTTAATTTCTATTAGACCGTAGTTACCATTACGCAAATGTATGACCGCATCACATTCCAAGCCGCTGCTGTCCCGATAATGATACACAGCCCCCCCGATAGCTTCAGCATACACCCGTAGGTCTCTAATACACATAGTTTCAAATAGAAGTCCGAATGTTTCCAAATCATTGATAAGATCTGCAGGGCCTAATCCTAAAGACGCGGATGCTATTGAGGGATCAGAAAAATATCTTGTATCAGAGGTACGGATAGCAATTTTAGACCGAAGATTCGGATTCCATGACGGCATGTCTTCTACAACAAATATCTTTCGTAAAGTTTCGATATAGGCGGCAACGGTGCGCTCATCCATTGCCATGATATCGTTGCTTTTGATGTCATCTCTGATCGACACGATCGACGCCTGTGCTCCTTGATGACGCGCATAAGAACGGAGTATAAGCCTTACCCGATCAGGATTGCCAAGAGTATTATCAGTTCGGGAGATGTCCGAGTTTACTATTGCATCATAATAGTCGAATGCTCTGCCTAATGCTATCTGCGGCCTTTGTGAAATACTTTTCGGCCATCCGCCTCTACATACGTAGTATGCAATAGTTTCCAGGTCGATTTCTCCAATGCCATTTATGTCAGATTCTTTTGAAAATAACTCTTTGAGAGAAACTTCCCCCGAGGATTCCTGTGATTCCCATAATGACATGGTGCGCATCTTGACACGTGCGATCCGTCCCGTACCGCTATGACTTATCTTTTGTTTCTCCTTATCTGTCAAAGGAACTGCGGAACCGGTCAGTATAAACATGCCGTCTTGGTCTCCGTGATCTACAGCGAAACGCACCGCGTCCCACAGTTCAGGTACTATCTGCCATTCATCAAGCAGGCGTGGATATTTCCCGATCAGCAATTTTTGCGGATTCAATGCTGCAATATTGAGATATTGCTGTTTTTTCCCCGGTTCGTCAAGATAGATGACACTTTTTGCTTTTTGCTCAGCCGTAGTCGTTTTTCCGCACCATTTCATGCCTTCTATCAACGTGGCGCCCATTCCTTCCAATTTTTCGGAAAGAATCAAATCAGCTATACGCGGTTTATATGCTGCCATGATGACATTTTTTGTGCAAAAATAGTAAAAAGAATCATTATATCCAAATTTCAATAATAATATAAATTCATAATTCCGAATATAAGATTGCGAATATTTGACAAATAGCTGATTAACACAATAATAAAACACAAAATCAGCATATCTGCCTACGAATGAGACATGCTTGTATAGCAACAGTAAAAAAACGTCAATGTAGCAAACGATGATTTTTCAATGCTCCAAACGATGATTTTCAAATGTAGCAAATGATGATTTTTCGATGACGCAAACCATGAATGCCGCTTTAAGTGATTATTTTTATTTTGATACTATTGGGGAATTTGCTACTTTAGCATTAGGAAAACGACTTAACAGCCATCTTGACCCTGAAAAATGAAAAGGAAGAACTTATTTGCACTGCTTGCGGCTGTCTTTCTGATAGCCGTCACCACCCTCACCGTATGGAGTCAGACCTCTGTGTCGCTGAAGAAGGGAGACCACACAGCAGCCTCACTCGACCAAAGCAGCAAGATAGCGCTCGCATACGTGGAAGACTGGAGGAAGGGGATTCCCGACGCCAATCTTTTCACCCATCTTGTATATGCCTTTGCCGAATTCAATGAAGACAACGACGGAGTGGTGATATCCAAGCCGGAGAAACTTCGTGGCATGTCTGACCTCAAGAAAAAGAATCCGGAGCTGAAGGTGCTTCTCGGACTCGGAGGCTACAAACGAGAGGGCTTCAGCGAGATGGCCGGCGACCGCAAGAAAAGGAAGGCGTTAGTGAGGAATGTGAAGGAGATAATAGAGGAATACGGACTCGACGGCGTGGATCTCGACTGGGAATTCCCCACCACCACCGATGGCGGGCACACGGCTTCTCCGAAGGATGACCGCAACTATGTGACGCTGGTCAAAGATCTGCGAAAGGCGCTCGGGAAAGACAAATGGATCTCTTACTATTCCAACAACTCGGGTAAATTCATCGACCATAAGCGTATGGCACCATACGTGAGCTACGTCCACGTATCGGGCTATAATCTCTCGGTGCCTCGTGAAGACGAAAAGAAATCATATCATCAGAGCCCTCTCTATTCAAGCGACGCCACCGGCCACTGGTGCGTGATGGAATCGGTGAGGAAACATCTCGAGCTGGGAGTACCACACGAAAAACTTCTAATCGGGATACCTTTCTTCGGGCGGGGCAGGAGTCCTTTCCCCACCTACGCGGATTGCCGGATATTCGACAGATATGAGGGAGATCTGAAACCGATATGGGATGATGACTCGCAAGCCGTCTACTATGCGGATGAGCAGGGCAATCTCCTGATGGGCTTCGACGACGAGCGCTCGATAGCCGCCAAAATGGACTTCGTGCGCACCAACGAATTCCCGGGCGTGTTTGTCTGGAACTATGACTCCGACTTCGGCGACCACCGCCTCGCAAAGGCACTGAAACGTCTGCGCAAATAATTTTCCACTCTTTTTTGGTGATTCGGCAGTTTTTTATTACCTTTGTTTGTGGATTGCCCCCGTGGAGCACTTCCACTTCGTTAACCTATAAAACCGAACTGAAAATTACGATGAAGAATCTTTTTGTCGCAGCCCTGGCTATCGCCGCCCTTCCGGCTATGGCGCAGGTGAGAACGGAGACATTGGTCAGAGACTGGAGCTTTTCTCAAGACTCAGTGGCATGGAAAGCCGTGCAAGTGCCTCATGACTGGGCCATCTACGGCCCCTTCGACCGGAAGCACGACCTCCAGAAAGTAGCTGTGGAGCAGAACGGCGAGAAAGAAGAGACCTGGAAGACGGGTCGCACCGGCGGCCTCCCATACGCCGGCAAGGGATTCTACACCACTTCGATAAATATACCTGAAGCCGACGGGCGCACTTACGCGCTCGTCTTCGACGGGGCGATGAGCGACGCTCACGTCTATGTAAACGGAAAGCTCGCCACTGTCTGGCCCTACGGCTACAATTCTTTCTACGTAGACATAACTCCGCTGGTGCATCCCGGCGAGAACGCTCTTGAGGTGAGTCTCGAAAACAAACCGATGTCATCCCGCTGGTATCCCGGAGCCGGCATCTACCGCAATGTGCGTCTGATTTCCACCGATAAGGTGCACATCCCCGTATGGGGCACCCGGCTCACTACTCCATACGTGAGCAAGGACTATGCCACAGTGCATCTTTCTACGACTCTCGAAGGAGCCGAGAAAGGACAGAAAGTAACGCTCTCGACAGAGATAACCGCTCCCGACGGAAAGGTAGTGGCGTCTGACACCCACGACTACAAGATCTATCCCGGAGTCGATCTCCCTCAGAATTTCCGTGTGGACAATCCCCGGCTTTGGTCGCCCGAGACGCCGGCCCTGTATCACGCCACCACCAAGGTGATAGCCGACGGGAAGGTTGTGGACGAATACTCCACCCGCTTCGGCATCCGCAGCGTGGAAGTGAGAGCGGGCGAAGGATTCTTCCTCAACGGCGAGAAGATACAGTTCAAGGGCGTATGCAATCATCACGACCTCGGCCCGCTGGGAGCAGCCGTCAATAAGTCGGCCCTGCGCCATCAGCTGGAACTCCTGAAGGATATGGGCGCCAACGCCGTGAGGACAGCCCACAACATGCCGGCGCCGGAGCTCGTGGAGCTATGCGACGAGTTGGGCCTTATGCTGATGATAGAGCCTTTCGACGACTGGGGCTTCCGCCCAAAATCGAAAAACGGCTATGGAGTGATCTTCAACGAATGGGCTGAGCGCGATGTGCAGAACATGGTGCGCCAGTACCGCAACTATCCCTCCGTAGTGATGTGGTCGATCGGCAACGAGGTGCCGTCGCAGTGGGGCCCCGACGGACTCAGTGAACTGACATTCCTTCAGGACATAGTGCACCGCGAAGACCCTACGCGCCCCGTCACATGCGGTATGGATCAGGTGGATGCGGTGACATCCAACGGCTTTGCAGCAGCGCTCGACGTGCCCGGATTCAACTACAGGGTGCATAAATATAAGGACGCCATCGGCAAATTGCCTCAGAATTTCCTTCTCGGTTCGGAGACGGCATCCACAGTGTCGAGCCGTGGCAAATACTATTTCCCCGTGGAGAAAGCCTACAACGTGACGCGCCCCGACAATCAGAGCTCAGGCTATGACGTGGAATATTGCTCATGGAGCAATCTGCCCGACGACGACTTCGCGGCTGCCGACGACTATCCCTGGGATATGGGGCTGTTCGTATGGACCGGATTCGACTATCTCGGCGAGCCTTCGCCCTACGACACCGACGCATGGCCGAGCCACAGTTCATATTTCGGCATCTTCGACCTCGCATCGCTGCCGAAAGACCGGTTCTGGCTCTACCGCTCAAAATGGAACGAGAAGGAGCATACGCTTCATATACTGCCCCATTGGAACTGGGCCGGACGCGAAGGCGAGGTGACACCCGTGTTTGTCTACACCGACGCGCCGAAAGCCGAGCTCTTCATCAACGGCAAGTCGCAGGGCGTGAGGGAGAAGAACGACTCCACCAACCTTAACCGCTACCGCCTGATGTGGAACGAGACCATATATGAACCCGGCGAAGTTAAAGCCGTGGCCTACAATGCCGATGGCTCAGTGGCCGGAGAAGCAGTGGTGCGCACAGCAGGCAAGCCCTACCGCATAGTGCTGAGCTCCAACAGGTCTTCACTGCAGGCCGATGGCGACGACCTCGCCTATATCACGGTGCGCGTTGAAGACAAGGATGGCAATATCGTGCCTGATGCAGAGCCTCTGGTGAAGTTCAAGGTGACGGGCGACGGAACTTTCCGCGCCACCGCCAACGGTGACCCCACGTCGCTGCGCGACTTCAACAAGCCCGAGATGGATCTCTTCAGCGGAGCCGCCACTGTGATAGTGAAGAGCGGACAAAAGCCCGGAGCCCTCACTCTCGAAGCCACATCAAAAGGTCTGAAGCCGGCACGCATCACCATCCCCGTAGAATAATATAAATCTTACATATCATATAACCCCCCAAAAAACACAACCTAAAACATATACCTATGAAAGAAAAAATCAAGCAGCTTTTCCTGCAGCGCTTCGGCAAGCCGGGCACAATGTATGCCTCAGCAGGCCGCATCAATCTCATCGGCGAACACACAGACTATAATGAAGGCTATGTCTTCCCCGGTGCAATCGATAAGGTGATAATGGCGGAAATCCGTCCGAACGGCACCGATAAGGTGCGCGTCTATTCCATCGACATCGACGACTACGCAGAGTTCGGACTCAACGAGGAAGACGCTCCCTCGCAGAGCTGGGCACGCTACGTGTTCGGAGTATGCCGCGAGATTATCAAGCGCGGCGGTAAAGTGGAGGGATTCGACGCTGTCTTTGCCGGCAATGTGCCCCTCGGCGCCGGACTCTCATCTTCGGCTGCCCTCGAAAGCTGCTTCGCGTTCGCCCTCAATGATCTTTTCAACGACAACAAGATCGACAAGTTCGAACTCGCCCGCATCGGCCAGAGCACCGAGCATAACTACTGCGGCGTGAAGTGCGGCATCATGGATCAGTTCGCTTCCGTAATGGGCAAGAAAGGCAACCTTATGCGTCTCGACTGCCGCAGCTCGGAATTTGAATATTTCCCCTTCGCACCCGAAGACTACCGCCTCGTGCTCGTGGACTCGCGCGTGAAGCATGAGCTGAAGGATTCCCCCTACAACAAGCGCCGCGAAAGCTGCGAGCGCGTCGCAGCCGCCCTCGGCCGCCCCTCTCTGCGTGGCGCCACAATGGAGGAACTCGATGCTGTGAAAGACAAGATCTCGGAAGAAGACTATAAGCGCGCCCGCTTCGTCATCGGCGAGGAGGCCCGCGTGCTCGCCGTCTGCGACGCTCTCAACGCCGGCGACTACGAGACTGTAGGCAAGAAGATGTATGAGACCCACGAAGGCCTCTCGAAAGACTACGAGGTAAGCTGCGTAGAGCTCGATTTCCTCAACGAGGAAGCCAAGAAACTCGGAGTGACTGGTTCCAGAATCATGGGCGGAGGCTTCGGCGGATGCACCATCAATCTGGTGAAGAATGAGCTTCACGACAAATTCGTGGCCGAGATCACCGAGAAATTTGAAGACAAATATGGCCATGCTCCCATGATCTACGACGTGGTCATTTCCGACGGCGCACGCAAACTCGAAGACTGATATGGAAATCACGACAAGAAAGGCCGCTTCTCCAATAGGAGAAGTGACCCTTTTCCGCCTCACCAACGCCAACGGCGCAAGTGTGGAACTCTCTTCGCTCGGCGCAGGCATCACCGAGGTGTCGGTGCCCGATGCCAACGGAGATGTGGAGAATGTGGCCATTCGCTATGCAGATCCGGCCTCCTGGCTCGCCGACGGCCCCTGCGCCGGCAAGACCCCGGGACGCTTCGCCAACCGTATCTGCAAGGGAAAGCTTCAGGTAGACGGCATCACCTACGAGCTCCCCATCAACAACGGCCCTAATCATCTGCACGGCGGCCCCGAAGGATTCCAGAATCAGATATGGGAAGCCGAGGAGCTGCCCGATGGAGTGATATTCCGCTATCATTCCAAAGACGGCGAGGCAGGATATCCCGCCAATCTTACGGCGGAGGTGAAATATATCTGGAACGACGACAACGAGCTCACCATCTACCTCTCTGCGAAGTCTGACGCCGACACGGTGGTCAATCTCACCAACCACGCCTATTTCAACCTCGAAGGCGCTGACGGAGCAGACTCAAGAACGGTGCTCGGACATGAACTGAAGATGAACTCGGCATTCTTCCTCCCCACCGACGAGACTCTCATCCCCACGGGAGAGATGGCGCCTGTGGCAGGCACTCCGATGGACTTCACAGAGTTCAAGACTCTCGGAGAAGACATCCGCAAGGATTTCACTCCGCTGAAATATGCAAAGGGCTATGACCACTGCTTCTGCATCGACGGCCCCAACGGAGAACTGCGCGAGGCTTGCGTGCTGCGCTCGCCTAAATCGCGCCGCCGCCTCACGGTGCTCACCGATCAGCCCGGAGTGCAGGTCTACACGGGCAATTATCTTGCCGGCTCGCCGGCCAACATGGCAGGACGCTCCTACGAGGACTATGAGGGAGTAGCTATGGAGGCACAGGGCTTCCCCGACGCTCCCAACCGCGCCGCATTCCCATCGCCCCGTGTGGCTCCGGATGCACCCTACGCCCGCACCATTGTATATCGCTTCGACACATTCTGACGCACGTATCAGCACAGATAAGAAATCCTGACATAGCCGCCTATGTCAGGATTTTTTACGTCTTGGACCGAAATCCGGATTTCTTACTATCTTCTGAAGAACGACTTCGAGCGCGCCTTGCGCATCTCCTTACGGTCTTCCACGCTCATGTCGCACATTCTCGACTCATTGGCGTAGCATTCCATCTCGTCGGAGAGGTTCCTGTTATAGTCGCTCCACATCCTCCTGGTGTCGCCCTTATTTGCAGAGAAAGCCATCCTGTTGTCGATATTCATTCTCTCCGCCATCTCGTTTACATCGATGTTGGCTCCTATGAGATTGACTATCCAGCCCTTTTCCTTGAACCGGGCAATCAAGCGGGCCACATCAGCCCAACTGTAGCGGTGAGAGGAATTCTCATAGCCGTCGGTGATGATGGTGATCACTCCTGTAGCGTCCTCGTGAGAAGCGGCCACGGCTTCCAGCTCGGTGAGAGTGCTCCCTACGGCATCGAGCAGCGGGGTGTTTCCACACGGAGAATAGTCCTCATGCGTGATATGACGTGCTTTTGCCGCGTCCTCGTTCTTGAGGATATAGCGTGAACGCACCGGCCCTCCGTCCTGAAAGGCATAGACCGACATGAGCGAGCGCATCGTTTCCGCGTTCTTTTCCGCGCCGGCACGCGCCACATTGATTGTCTCGTTGCATCCGGAGATAGTCTGCTCTGTGAGTCCGCTCATTGAGCCGCTCTCGTCGAGAATGATTAGATTGAATACAGTTGTGTTCATGATTTTGATTGTTTTGTGATATATTTTTAGTTGGTGGTTGTGAAATTCTCAATCGATGTTCGGGTCAATAGTCGAAGATGTCGCGTATCGCTGATTGCTCAGATTCGGAATCGTTATCAATAATTTCCTTCTTTCTGAACGTGAAGAGTCTTGAAGGCTTTCTTCCCGGACGTCGTGATAACGAGGCCTTTGTCTCGCTCAGTTCGGCATCACTCTCGAAATTATCCCCGGAGCTACACGAAAAGTTGCAAGAGGAAACCGGGGTATCAACTCTCGACAAAAGTCCGCTCTGCATCACCTTGCGCTGAAAATTGCGGCGGTCGTATGTCGTGCGGTTGATCACCTCATACACTTTCTGGAGTTCTCCCAGCGAGAAAGTCTTGTTGAGCAATTCAAAAGCGATAGGTTTCAGGCGCAGCATCTCCTCAAGATAAACGTGAGCCTCACGTATTATCTCCTCATGATCGAACGCGAGGGGAGGAAGATAGCGCTCGTCAAACCAGAGGGCGTTTGAAGCGTCGTCACCCGCCACGAGCTGATAATCTTCCGGACGCACGAGCGCCATAAAGACCACCGTCACCACTCTCTCACGTGGATCCCTGTCGACTGAGCTGAACATCTTGAACTGCGTCATATATACATCTTTAAGACCGGTTTCCTCAAAGAGTTCACGGCGTGCCGTCTCCTCAATGGTCTCATCCATCTTCATGAATCCTCCCGGTAGCGCCCACATGCCCTTATAAGGCTCTAAGCCCCTCTCCACCAGGAGAATCTTGAGCCGCTCGCCGTCAAATCCATAGATCACGCAGTCTGCCGTCAGTGCGGCATGCGGATATTTGTAGGTATAACTCATACTTCGTTCATGTTTGTGTAATTATAACACATAAAAGAATAAAAATGTTTTAATGACACAAATATTTTTTTGGCACTTTCGCTGCTGACCACAGCGAAATATTTGGCAGTTAGGTTTTTTTACAGTAATTTTGCACTGAAAAATTATCGGAGAGATGAGCAAGATTTCTGTTGTGATACCTGTATGGAATGCCGCGAAGTGGATTGGCTCTACGCTTGATTCGCTTGGCGCACAGACCCACACCGATTTCGAAGCCATCATGATAGACGACGGCTCCACCGATGATTCGGCCGAGATATGCCGCCGATACTGCGCGGGCGACCCACGCTTCAGGCTCGTGCAGCAGGTTAATGCCGGAGTCTCGGCAGCCCGCAACCGAGGCATTGAAGAATCAAGCGGAGACCTGCTGACATTTCTCGACGCCGACGACATGCTGCCGCCCGATTCACTTGCCGTCATGCTCCGCCTCCATGACGAGACAGGAGCCGCAATCGTGGCAGGAAGATATCTGCGCACGTCAGACCCCGAAAGACTTTGCCGCGAATGGACGGGAAAGGACTCTGCCACGGCAAAGCATGAGGTCGCGCCTTCCGACGAAGCCATACGCAGAGGTCTCTACCAGAAGCGTATATTCAATTATCCCGGCGGCATCCTCTACGCGCACGATGTCTTGCGGGGCTCCGGAGCCCCGCGATTCCGCGATTGCCGCTATGAAGATCTCGATTTCTTCTACCGGGCTTTCGAGCGAGCCGGGGAAATATGCGTGACGGATGCCGTGACATGTCTCTACCGCGACACTCCGGGCAGCTTCATGAACAGCTGGAGCGCATCCCGGCTCGACGTGCTTGACGTGACCGACCGCATAGAGCGGCATTTCAGCGGCCGCGACGCTCATCTGCTGCGTGCGGCACGCGACCGCCGCTTCAGCGCGCACTACAACATGCTGGTGGAGATGATAAGGCATGGCGTTGGCAATCCGGAGCAGGAGCGACGCTGCCTGAGCGTGATACGCGACCTGCGAAGCGGAATACTGGCTGATCCCGAAGTGAGAATAAAGAATAAAATCGGCGCCCTGATATCCTATTTGGGGACGCCGGCTATCAGACTTATATCAAGGTTATCTCCAAAATAACCTGACACCCACACTGACACGATGCACATGGACGAAAGACTACAGAACACTCTGAAAGGCGCCACATTCGTAACGCTCGACTACACCCTGATAAAGACCGATTCGATGCGCGTCTTCAGGCGCAGGCTCATCCCCACGCTTCTGAAGCGCCACGCTCCGCTCCCGGCATTGCGGGCCCTGTGGTGGATGGCCCTGGGAACAATGCGCCTCAAGAACCCGCTGCGTGTGAAATGGCAACTCACGAAAGAAGCGCGGTGCAACTTCACTGAAGAAGACTGGGAAGCCACCGCCGGCGACATTGCCGCCAAACTCAGTCCGCTCGTGAAGGCCTACACCGATTCGCGCCTGGGTCGCGGATGCGACGTATACATCGCCACGGCCGCACCCGAGGAGTATGCGCTGCCCCTGAGCAGGAAACTTGGCTACGACGGGGCAATAGCCACCCCCTTCACCGACGACTTCGATGACTACACCGAGATAAAGGGGCAGACCAAACTTGAAGAGATACAGAAAATGATGCGGGAACGCGATCTGCGGCTCGAATCATTCATCACGGATAATACCGAAGATCTTCCCACCGCAATGGAGTATCCTAAATACACCATTCTCGCCAATCCGGCAAGAAAGACCGCCGAACTCTTCCGGCACATAGGCACCACGCGCTATCTGGCATCGCCGGAGGCTTGAATCGCTCATTCTCCCCGGCGGGAATACCGGCGCGGGAAGAGAAACACGATAGAGAGGATCAGCACGAAAGCAAGCGCCCAGGGATAGTAGAGATAGCGGAAAGGAGCCGCCGGAGAAATGCCTGCGAGAGAAGTGGCGAGCAGAGTCTGCGCGCCATAAGGGATGAGACACTGCACCACGCACGATGCCGTGTCGAGCACCGAAGCGCTCTTGCGGGGATCGATGCCGAAGCGTTGCGATATGTCGCGGGCAAGGCCGCCGACGGTGATGATGGCCACGGTATTGTTGGCCGTGCATAGATTCACTATCCCCACAAGCAGGGCAAGAGTGGCCTGGGCTCCCCTGAGCCCTGAGATGCGGCCTGTCAGTATGCGCAGCAGGAAATCTATGCCTCCGCAGGCCTTTATCACGCCGAGCATTCCGGAGGCAAGCAGGGTGATGATGATGAGGTCGCTCATCCCGTCGATACCCAGACCCATAAAGGCTGCGAGATCCAGCGCACTGACACCCCTGACGAGGCCGAGAGCGAAGGCTGTGGCGATGCCCGCCGTCAGCACGAGTGTCACGTTTATTCCTATCACAGCCGTCACTATCACCACGAGATAGGGCAGCATGAGGAGCGGATCGCCGGCCTCCGGAGCGGAGGCCACGGGAACCTCGGGCACTATGAATATATAGCAGAGCAGTGTTCCGAGTGCAGCCGGAAGGGCTATCCAGAGATTCACCCTGAACTTGTCCTGCATCTTGCATCCCTGCGAGCGGGTGGCGGCGATAGTGGTGTCGGAGATAAACGAGAGATTATCTCCGAAAAAGGCTCCGCCCAGCACCACGGCCACGAAAAAGGGCACATTGCCACCTTCGGCGCTCGCCAGCTGCGCCGCGAGCGGCGTGAGAGCCACCACGGTGCCCACCGAGGTGCCGATGCTGAACGATATCAGGCATGCCGCCACAAAGAGCGTCGGCACTATATACTCGGCGGGAAATATCCCGAGCGTGAACTTGACCGTGGCATCAACGGCTCCGATTTCTTTGGCTACGGAAGCGAATGCTCCAGCAAGCACAAAGATCCATATCATATAGATGATGTCGCTGTCGGCGGCAGCCGATGAGAATGTCTCTATGCGCCGGCGGAGGCTTCTGCCCCTGTAGATGAATATGGCCCAGAAAGAGGCCGCCAGCAGCGCCACTGATATGGGTATCTTATAAAAATCTCCGATCAATGCGGAGATAAACACATACAGCAGCAGAAACACCACCATGGGCGAGAGGGCTATGAGGCCCCTTGACGCGGAAATCTTCTCGGGCATGTCATTCTGAATATTTAGACTGAAGCGATGAGCGGGGGAAGGCATCGATGAAGCTTCCGGGCGTGCAGTTTACGATACGGGCGCCGATCGAGGCGGCATACTCCGCGATATGATGATAGGAGCGGAAGGCAATCGTGAGGCTATTGAGGATATGATGCAGATGATAGCCGGCATATTCCTTAGCCACACGCTCATGCTCCTTCTCGTTGTCCTTATAGAAATGCGGCTGCACCGATATCACCCGGTTTTCATCATCCACCCAGAGGTCGCGGCTCCACGTGTGGTCAGCCCCGACTATCCGGATATCACGGTAGCCTTCGCGCAGGGCCACCATTATGGCGGCGATGAGCACATTGCGCGGCCGGGGCATCGCAAGGCCACGGCGATAGAGCCAGTGCACGAGGCAGGGGCTTCCCTCGCCCGGAGTGAGATTGAACTTCTTTACGGATATATATCGATTTTCTCCGATGAATTCGGGAATTTTTGACTTGCACGGCACGAACAGCGTCATCGGCCACGTCACTGCCGACAGATTCTTCCAAAGCCGCTCCACATTCGGATCGGTCTGCATCCCCTTGAAGAAATGAGGGTCGGCGAGCACGTAGAGGCAGGGCTTCAGATCGGGAAATTCGGGGGCGTTGGCAGCGAAATTCACAGCCAATGCAGCCGAAGACCTCAGCAGGTCGCCGTGGTCGGCGATAGTCTGCCGCAACGACGGCCCGTTGCCCATGATTATAAGGCTCCCGTCCTTTACCTTTCCGGCCGCGGAAGGCCGGCCGGAACGCAGCATCACCTTACCGAAAGATGCGATTCCATCGAGGAAATTCAATATCATGTTCACCTGCAGATACAATATTTTGGATTCAACTTCAATCTTCGTAAGGGTAATCCTTATCCGTGCGACTGACAACGTCTACTGTGGGGAACGCCATCCATTGCGGCAGGACTTCCTTCAGGGCCCCTGACGAGAGCGTGAGGCTCTTGGAGCGACGCGCGCGGACATCAGGTGAGAGCGAAGCCTTCACGGCCGGCAGCCACGGAGTGAACCTCCAGGCCGCATCCGCCCATTTCTCCGGAAGGAAAGTCTGCCTCTTCATGGCTCCGCAATTGGCGCTCATGGCCTCGGCAAGATCTATCCAACGGGATGGAGCATCGTCGGCCACATTGTAAATTCCTCCGATGAAACCGAGGTTTTTTATAGCCTTGGCCACATCGAGAGCACATACAAGACTAAGACGCGCATCATTGCCGCGCACATGGATGTAGCGGCCGGTCGCCACATCATTGAAGAGCGTACGCATCTCACCCTTCACTCCTTTTCCCATCATTCTGGCCGGGCGCAGGATGGTGAGCGTCACATTTCTTTCGGCACACCATCCGGCAAGCAACTGCTCGGCACGGGCTTTCGATTGCCCCACCTTGGATGAAGCCCATGTCTGATGCGTCTCCTCCACATTTTCACCCGCGTCCGGACTATATACCTCCCATGAGGACAGAAAGATTATCTGCCGCGGATGATGCGCCTCAAGCGCCTCGAGCAGGTGTGCCGTGCCATCGTAGTTTACACGAAAAGCCTCGGATTCATCGAAAGATCCGGCAGCATGTATCACCATATCGAAGCGTTCCCCACCCAACTGCGGCACGTCTTCCGCAAGGTCGCAGCAGAAGTCTGCGCCTCGGCGCTGCAGAGTCTTCACGTCGCTGTCGGCGCGCAGCATGGGCAGGAGGTATCTGCCCAGCAAGCCGGATGCTCCGGTAAGCAGAATCTTCATTAATTGAGAATTGAGAATTGAGAATTGGGAATTGAGAATATCTTCAGCTTGAGCGCAGCTGATTGGGAATTAGTCCGTTTTCTTTTATCTGACCATTACCAGATACTCTCCGGGTTCGAGAGAATCGGGAAGATCGGCAGGCTCGTCGCGGAAATAGTCTTTCATTCCCGACACGTTGGGCTTGTCGCCGAGCCATTCCACGGCCTTTTCCTCGTTGCCGAGATTGACCATCACCACAATTTCTGATCCATCCTTCTCACGCGAGAAAGCGAGCAGATCGGGGCTTGTGGTTTTATATGTCTTGAGGTCGCCTCCCTCCATGCCGGCCGCAAGTGCCTTCTGAGAGTGCTTCAGGGCATTGAGTTTCTGATAGAAAGTGAAGTATTCATTGCGCGGCTCCCACTGCGGAGCGTTGTCTTTCTCAAAGAACTGGAAGGCGCGGTTCATACCGGTCTCCTGACCGGTATAGATCATAGGCATTCCGGGGAGAGTGTAGGAGAGCACCGCGAAGGCATCCGTCAGGTTTCCGAGACGGTCGAACTCCGTCCCCTCCCATGAGTTGAGATCGTGGTTGGTCACCATATTCATGAGATATGTATCTTTCGGATAGCCTTTTGCCTGCTCAGCCACAAGTTCGGGGATAGCCACGGCATGCTTTTCGGGAAACTCCCTGACCTTTCCGTCGCTACCCTTGAATGAGTATTGGCCGGAAGTTGCGGCGATCTCGCTGAAGAGGTCTTTCATCGGCCAGTTATAGCCCATATCGAAACCGTTCTTCTGGAGCTCAGGCATGCTTGCCTCGGCCAGCATGAACAGTTCGGGCTTCACAGCCTCCAGCTGCGGACGGGCCTCATCCCAGAAATCGGTGGGAACCTCTCCCGCCACATCGCAGCGGAAACCATCCACCCCCACTTCGGCGAGCCAGAATTTCATGGCGTCGATCATACCCTTACGCATCTCGGGATTGGAATAATCAAACACGTAGACATCTGTCCAGTCATAGACCCCTTTCATATTCCCGAGCGAGTCGGTCTCATACCAGTCGGGATGCTCGGTGACCCACTTGTTGTCGCGTCCGGAATGGTTGGGCACCCAGTCGAGTATCACCTTCATCCCCTTACCGTGGGCATCTTTCACCATCTCCTTAAACTCATCAATCGTTCCGAATTCAGGATTGAACGCCTCATAGTCAGCCACGGAATAGTAACTTCCGAGGGTGCCCTTGCGGTCTTGCTTGCTGATCGGATGCACCGGCATCATCCAGAGGATATCGACGCCGAGGTCTTTCAGGCGCGGGAGGTGCTTCTGAAAAGACGTCACCTTGCCGTCGTCGGAATATTGACGCAGATTGACTTCATAGATCACCGCATTGCGGCTCCAGTCGGGATGCTGCACATTGGTATACGTGGAGTCCCTCTCCTGATATTCTGCAATTTTTGCGGCTCCTTTCCCCGCACATGAGGAAAGGGCAAGAGCGCCGATGAGTGCGAACGCAGGCAGTATTCTTTTCATTTTGATAAGGTTAATGTGATGTTTCAGTTGAATATTTTTAGATTTTGATGCAAAAATAGAAATAAAAATCGAATTTTCCAACAAAAGTTCCGGATATAAAAAAATTTATGTAATTTTGCCTTATAATCATCCACCTATAAACCCTAAGACCTTATTCACCATGAAAATCAGACCCGCATTCTTAGCAGCCGGCGCTATTCTGAGCTTTCTTTCCGCCCTCCCGGCGGAGGGAAGCGACACACTGCCCATCAACGACAGATGGCGCTTTCATTACGGATTTCAGGCTCCCGCCCATGAAATCTCAGACGTGACCCTTCCCCACACCTGGAACAGGAAAGACGCGATGTTTGGAGACAAGAATTATTTCAGGGGACTCTGCAACTATTCGCGTATGCTCCCCGCCGGGCTAATGCAACCAGACAAGAGAGTGTTCCTGAAAGTGAACGCGGCGCAGACGGTGGCCGACGTGTTTATCGACAATCACTTCGTGACTCAGCACCGCGGCGGCTACACAGCCTTCGTGACCGAGATCACTGACTATCTGACGCCCGGAAAGGAAAGTCTGCTTGAGATAAGGGTAAGCAATGCGCCGACGATGGATGTGGCCCCTATATGCGGCGATTTCAACATCTACGGCGGACTGCCGCGGGGCGTGGAACTCATCATCACGGATCCCGTCTGCATAGCGCCTGACTTCCACGCCTCTCCCGGAGTCTTCTTCTTTCCGGAAGAAGTGAACGAACAGGCAGCCACGCTCAAGGGAGTGGCGTATATTTCTTCAGGCGATGCGTCGGTTCCTGCCGACGGCTATGAAGTGGAATTCACAGTCAGAGACGACGACAGGGTGGTATTCAGCGGAACGACAGATGTAAAAGATTTCGGCAGCCCGATCTCACTTCCGGTGAAAATCGACAGGCCAAGACTATGGAACGGGACGTCAGACCCGCACATCTACACCGGGCGAGTGGAACTGAGGCAAGACGGGCGCACAGTGGATATACGCGAAGTGCCCGTAGGCCTGCGTAATTTCGAAGCCACGGCCGACGGCGGCTTCTTCCTTAACGGGAAACCCTACAGACTCAACGGCGTCAACCGACACGAAGACGTGGCGGAGCGGGCCTCGGCCCTCACCCTCACCGACCATAGCCGGGATGTGGACATAATCAGGGAAATGGGATGCAACGCCGTGAGAATGAGCCATTATCCCCAGTCGGAATCCTTCGTCAGTATGCTTGACTCTGCCGGGCTGGCGGCATGGATAGAGATTCCATTCGTCAATGTCTACGTCAACAACCCGGCCTACGACGAGAATCTCACCACGCAATTGAAGGAAATGATCTATCAGTATCATCACCATCCGTCGGTATTCGCCTGGGGCCTTTTCAATGAGATCAATTCCGGATGGCTCGACCGTCCGTCGGACATGGTGACGCGTCTCGACAGCATCGCCCACAGCATCGACCCCTCGAGGATGACCATGGGAGCCAGCAATCAGAATGATGACTTCAATGGCTTCACCGACATCATCGCCTTCAACAAATATTTCGGCTGGTATGCCGGCGACCCGGAAGAGCTTGGCACGTGGCTTGACGAGGAGCATGCGGCTCATCCCGAGCGCAAGATCGGCATGAGCGAGTATGGCGCCGGAGGAAGCGTGATGCAGCAAAGCGCAGGGCTCGTGCGTCCCGAGCCCTGGGGACACCGGCATCCCGAAAACTGGCAGACTCATTATCATATCGAGAGCTACCGGCAACTCGCCCGGAGAGATTGGCTATGGTGCAATTTCATCTGGTGCATGTTTGATTTCTGCGCCGCCTCGCGCGACGAGGGCGACACGCCGGGCAGAAACGACAAGGGACTCGTCACTTACGACAGGCAAACCCGGAAAGACGCCTTCTATTTCTACAAAGCCAACTGGAACAAGGCAGACAAGTTCGTGCACATCGCCGGCAAGCGGGAGCCGAGAAGCGGCGAAACCACCACCATCATGGCATTCAGCAACGACGGAGCCGGCGAATTATATGTGGACGGCAGGAAATTTGGAAAGGCTTCTCCCGATGAGGTGAATGTGCTTATATGGGAGGATGTGCCGTTGTCGCCCGAAGGCACTATGATAGAAGTGCGCACGACGCACGGCCGCGACAGCATGAATATACGTCAGGGGAGCCGATAGATGAGAACGTTTCCTCACAAAACCTTTTAAAAATGAAATATTTTATATAAATTTGCATTTCAAACCATTCAAACCATCCGTGAAATTTTAAGCTATATGGAATACAGAGAAATAGGGCGCACCGGGATGAAAGTGTCGCAGTTGAGTTTCGGAGCATCGTCGCTCGGAGGCGTGTTCAGGAACATTGATGAGGGCGCCGCCATCGAAGCGGTGTATGCAGCCATCGACGGAGGAATCAACTTCATCGACGTGTCGCCATACTATGGCCACTACAAGGCCGAGACCGTGCTCGGCAAGGCCCTGCGAGGCATTCCGCGCGACAAATATTACCTTTCCACCAAAGTTGGGCGCTACGGTAAAGACGGCGTAAACACGTGGGACTACTCCGGCGAGCGGGCCCTCAGAAGCGTGGAGGAGAGCATGGATCGCCTCGGCATAGACCATATCGACCTCATAAATGTGCACGACATAGAATTCGCCTATCTGCGGCAGGTGGCCGAAGAGACCCTGCCCGCCCTCGTCTCGCTGCGCGACAAGGGCATAGTGAGCCACGTGGGCATCACCGACCTTCAGCTCGAAAACCTGAAGTGGGTGGTGGAGCACACTGCGCCCGGCATGGTGGAGAGCATTCTTAATTTCTGCCACTATTCCCTGAACGACGACAAACTCATAGATTTCCTCCCCTTTTTCGAGGAACGCGGCATAGGCGTGATCAATGCCTCTCCCCTATCGATGGGACTGCTCTCGAGCAGAGGCGTGCCCGACTGGCACCCGGCTCCGGAGGCTCTCGTGGAAGCCTGCCGCAAGGCTGCGGAATACTGCCGTGAAGCCGGATATCCTATCGAGAAACTCGCCCTGCAGTATTCAGTAGACAATCCGCGCATAGCCACGACCCTCTTCAGCTCGGCAAATCCCGACAACGTGAAGCGCAACATAGCCTACGTTGAGGAGAAGGCTCCTGAAGAGCTCGTGAGGAAAGTGCAGGAGATAATCGGCGATCAGCAGCGCGTCAGCTGGAAAAATTCGTGACCCCGATGGCTGAGTTTCAGATCATAGACGCCCACGCCCATCTCTGGCTGAGCCAGAACTCCGAGGTGCAGGGCGGCCGCGTGAGACAACTTCCCAACGGCCGGGCGGAATTTTTCGGCGAGATAAGGCAGATGCTGCCCCCCTTCATGATAGATGGCCGCAACAGCGCCGAGGTCTTCCTCTCCAACATGGACTACGCGCAGGTGGCGGCCGCGGTCGTGACCCAGGAGTTTATAGACGGAAATCAGAATGAATATCTCGAGACGGTACAGCGTCAGTATCCCGAGCGCTTCCTCTGCTGCGGCATGTGCGATTACCTGAAGCCCGGCTTCGCAGAGGAGGCCGCCGGCCTGCTCGACAGCGGATTCCGCGCCATAGCGATTCCCGCCCACAGGCTTCCGCTTGAAGAAGGGAGGCGTGTATGGCTCAATTCGGGAGAGATGCTCGATATGTTTGCCATCATGGAAAAGAAGGGGGCCATACTTTCGGTCACTCTCGCTCCGGGCGACGTGCAGGTGAAGGAGATGGAAGACGTCATAGCTCGCTTTCCGGGCCTGAAGATAGCTATTGGGCACTTCGGGATGGTGACGTGCGGAGACTGGCTCGAGCAGATCAGGCTCGCCCGCCATGACAACGTCAGGATTGAATCGGGAGGCATAACCTGGCTCTTCAATTCCGAGTTCTATCCCTTCAGGGGAGCGGTGGAGGCCATAAGGAAAGCCGCCGATATGGTGGGAATCGACAAACTTATGTGGGGATCAGACTATCCACGCACGATCACGGCCATCACCTACCGGATGAGTTACGACTTCATCGTGAAGAGCGACTTGCTCAGCATGGATGAGAAAAGGGCATTCCTGGGCGGCAACGCAAAGTCTTTCTACGGCTTCGGAGAGCTCCCTGATCTTCCCTACATCAAGAACATGTCGGAATAAAATGTAATTTTGAATTTTGAACTTCAATAACACCTGACAATGAAGACAATATTGATTGAAGGCCCGGGCAAAGTCTCGGTCACCGAGCGCCCGAAGCCTGAACTGAAGGCCGATGAGGTGCTCGTGAAAATAGGCTACGTAGGCTTCTGCGGGTCTGACCTTAACACATATCTGGGTAAAAACCAACTCGCCATCTCACCGGTGGTGCCGGGCCATGAGATAGGAGGCGTGGTTGAGGAGATCGGGGCGGACGTTCCCGCCGGTCTCTTCACGAAAGGCATGAGCGTGACGGTGAATCCCTACACGGCCTGCGGAAAATGCCCGCCGTGCCGTAAACGCCGCCCCAACACATGCCGCGACAATCAGACTCTGGGAGTGCAGCGCCACGGCGCCATGTCGGAATATATAGCCGTGCCCTGGCAGAAAATTGTGGCAGCCGAGGGGCTGAGCGTAAAAGAGTGCGCACTCATCGAGCCGATGAGCGTGGGCTTCCATGCCGTCTCACGCGGTGAGGTCACCGATCTCGACACCGTGATGGTGATCGGGTGCGGCATGATCGGCCTGGGCGCCATCGTAAGGGCATCACTGCGCGGAGCCAGAGTCATAGCCGTAGACATTGATGAGAAAAAACTTGAACTCGCCAAAAGTCTGGGCGCCGCCTACGGTCTTGACTCCACGAAAGAAGACTTCCATGACCAATTGCAGCAGATCACCTGCGGCGACGGCCCCGATGTGGTGATAGAAGCGGTAGGAGCTCCGTTCACATACAATCTCGCCGTCAATGAAGTGTCGTTTGCCGGGCGCGTGGTGTGTATCGGATATTCCGCCCAGCCGGTGACATTCCAGACCAAACTGTTCGTGCAGAAGGAACTTGACATACGCGGATCGCGCAACGCGCTTCCGGAAGATTTTGAAGCCGTAAAGCGATATCTCATGCGTGGCGAGTGCCCTGTAGACGCCCTCGTGTCGGCTATCGTCCGGCCCGAAGGTGCGGCCGAGATTCTGGAATACTGGGATTCCCACCGGGGCGACGTATTCCGCATACTCGTGGATTTCAACTGATTGATGACCGATCTGGCCAAGCAAGACAATCATAACTAACCGACAATACATATTTATGGAAAAGACATGGCGTTGGTTCGGACCCAACGATAAGATTACCCTCGACATGCTCCGACAGATAGGTGTGGAAGGCATCGTCACAGCGCTCCACCATATCCCCAACGGAGAGGTGTGGACTGAGGAGGAAGTCAATAAGATGAAGGACTATATCGAAAGCCACGGTCTGCGCTGGAGCGTAGTCGAAAGCCTTCCGGTGAGCGAGTCGATAAAATATGGCGGCCCCGACCGCGACCAACTGATCGAGAACTACAAGATAAGCCTCGCCAATCTCGGGAAAGCCGGAGTGAAGACCATCTGCTACAACTTCATGCCGGTGCTCGACTGGGCACGTACCGAACTGGAATATCCCAACCCCGACGGGACTTCCAACCTCTACTTCAACCGCGCCGAATTCGCATATTTCGACATCCATATCCTGAAGCGCGAGGACGCCGAGAAGGACTATGACGAGGAGACCCTGCGCCGGATGCGCGAGGAAGTGGCTCCGCGCATGGACGCGGAAGCGGAGAAGCGACTGGTAGACAACATCATCGTGAAGACACAGGGATTCGTCAACGGCAACATCTCTGAGAAAGATCTGAAACCCGTTGAGAAATTCCGCTCCCTGCTCGACCTCTACAAAGGCATCGATGCAAAGAAGCTGCGCGAGAACATGGCATACTTCCTAAATGCCATCATGCCGGTATGCGATGAATATGACATCAACATGTGCGTGCATCCCGACGACCCTCCGATGCAGATACTCGGACTGCCGCGCATCGTGACCTGCGATGCCGACATTCAGGCATTTCTCGATGCAGTGCCGAATCCTCACAACGGCCTGACATTCTGCGCGGGCAGCCTGAGCGCGGGCGCGCACAACGACGTTCCCGCTCTCGCAAAGAAATATGCCGACCGCACACATTTCGTGCATGCCCGCATCTGCCAGCCGCAGCCTAACGGAGACTTCAAGGAGTCGTCTCACCTCGATCCGCGCCTGATTGACGTGGTAAAGACTTTCGAGACACTACGTCCCGACGTGCCGATGCGTGTGGATCACGCTCCCCTCATGCTCGGCGACGAGAAGATGGGATACAATGCCGGCTACTCCTTCCATGGCCGTATGCTCGCGCTCGGCATGGTGGGCGGAATCATGGCAACCGTAAACAGTTTAAAAGTTTAAGTGGTTTAATAAAGTTTAAAAGGTTTAAGTGGTTTAAGTGGTTTAATGAGGTTTAATGAGTTTAGTTCGATTTTAAACTTCCTAAACCATTTAAACCATTCTAAACTACCTAAACCATTTAAACCATTCTAAACTTCCTAAACTATTTAAACCTTACTAAACTTCCTAAACCATTTAAACTATTTAAACCTTACTAAACTACCTAAACCTCATCAACAATATGAAGAAGACATTCACTAAAGAAGAGGCTCAGGCGTGGGTAGACAGCCGCGCATGGGCCAAAGGGCTGGAACTGAAAGCCGACCCGACCATCGACGCTGTGGAATTTGCCGAGCAGTATGCCGCAAATCCCGAACTCTGGGACGCACTTTTCGTCTGGCTGAAAAATACAGATCTCAAGACCGTAGCCGCTGGCAAACATGATATCGTGCCCGGACGCCTCTGGGTCAATATCCTGGAATACACTCCCAAAAGTGCTGAAGACACCAAGATAGAGAGCCATGAGAATTTCATCGACCTGCAATATACCTTTGAAGGCGACGAACTCATGGGCCTCGCCGGCCATGTCATCCCCACGGGGCCGTACGACGCCGTGAAAGACAAGACCAACTACACCACAGACGAGCCCATATCATACGTGCCCGCTCCCCACGACACCTTCTTCCTATACTTCCCGAAAGACATGCACCAGCCCTCGGTGAGGGCTCACGAGCATGCGGGCCCGAGCCGCAAGGCCGTAGGCAAGATAGAATACGCAAAATAATCGCACAACACTCTTATGAAATAAGGCTTTAAGGGCGCAATTACCCTTAAAGCCTTTTATCGTATTGAATACTCCCCGAAGCATTATCGGGTGCATAAATTCCTTTTCAGGATAATGATTCACCTACAGCATCGAGAGATAGCGCTCGCCAGTGTCAGGAAGGATGACCACGATGGTCTTGCCCTCGTTCTCCTCTTTCCGAGCCTCCTTCAAGGCGGCTGCAAATGCCGCTCCTGAAGATATACCCGCAAAGATACCTTCCTTCCTTGCAAGCATACGCTGGCATTCAAACGCCTCTTCATCAGAGATTCGCATTACTACGTCGACCAGCGAACCATCATAGTTGCCGGGAATGAACCCCGCTCCTATTCCCTGGATTTTATGCGGCCCCGCCTGACCGCCGGAAATCACCGGTGATCTATCGGGCTCCACAGCCACCACCAGCATCTCAGGGTTATATTTCCTTAGTGTTCTCGCGGTTCCGGAGAGTGTTCCTCCCGTTCCTACGCCGGCAACGAATATATCGACAACGCCATCTGTATCCCGCCAAATCTCCTCGGCAGTGGTGACAGAGTGAATCTCAGGATTGGCAGGATTATCAAACTGGCTCATAACCACACTTCCGGGAATCTCATCGCTGAGTTCCCGCGCTTTCGCGATCGCACCCTTCATGCCATCCTTACCGGAAGTGAGCACGAGTTCCGCGCCCATGGCGGAGAGGATCTTCTTTCGCTCGTCGCTCATGGTCTCAGGCATGCAGATGACCACGCGGTAGCCCTTCGACATTCCGATCCAGGTAAGACCGATTCCGGTGTTACCGCTCGTAGGCTCAATAATGGTTCCTCCGGGTTTCAGACGTCCTGACGCCTCGGCATCGTCGATCATTGCTTTTGCTATACGGTCTTTCACGCTGCCGCCGGGATTGAACGCCTCGACCTTCAGCAATATACGGGCCTTCAGATTCTCATCTCTTTCAATATTCCTTGCTTCAATAAGAGGGGTGTTTCCTATCAGTTCACGTATGGATTCATATATCTTCATTGACTTTAGTATTTAGGTGGGTTATAAATAGTTTAATTTCTCACAAGATCAACTTAAATTGATTTTGACCTCTGGAGATTAACGTAATTTTGTCTGATTATAGTTGGGAGTGGAGAGTTTGGAGGGAATAGCTATCTCACGGTAAACTCGGCGTTTTTCTGCAGCACTCTCGAATGCGGAGGCACTGATTTCGTCAGCCATACGTTTCCGCCCACTATCGTATCATGTCCAACGGTAATCCTGCCAAGTATCGTGGCGTTGGCATAGACAGTGACATGATCTTCAAGTATTGGGTGACGCGGAACGTTGATGGGATGTCCCTCGCCGTTGAGGGTGAAGTTTCTTGCGCCAAGAGTAACGCCCTGATATAATGTCACATGATTACCGATTATGCACGTCTCGCCTATCACGACGCCCGTGCCGTGGTCAATAGCGAAATATTCCCCGATAGTGGCGCCCGGGTTGATGTCTATACCCGTATCAGAATGGGCAAGTTCCGTTATGATGCGGGGAAGCACCGGCACTCCTGCTCTCAGAAGTTCATGAGCAAACCGATAGTGAACCATCGCGTGAACCACGGGATAACTGAGGATTATCTCTCCGAAATCTTCCGTGGCAGGATCATTGTCGAAGATAGCCTGCACGTCGGTATATAGCAACCTCTTTATCTCAGGAAGTCGTTCAATTATTACCAGCGCCAGTTCGATGCCCTTCTCCGCTGCACAAGACGATCCGCAATCAGGATTCTTCTGGAACAGGGCATGGCCTATTTCCTTGGAAAGACTCCTGAAAAGTCTTTCGGCACTGACAGAGAGCCGCGCCTTCTCCATGGCACGGGTGCCGTGATAGATGTCATGAAACTCAGGAAACATCACAGTCTTCACAAGCGACAATATTTCGTGCACCGCCTCCACCGATGGCAGAGGCCCGCATGAGGCAGGTGTAATCCGTCTCTCTTCAGCCGACATGGATGAAAGCCTCTCCACAGCCCCGTTTATGACCGACCCGATCCGTCCGGTCAATTCCGCCCTTGATGAGCATATATAGTCATATTCCATAGATTTGAGGGGTATTTATAGTGCAATCAGATTTATTTATGATTATAACACACATACCCTCCATTACGGTTCACAAGTCCCCCTCGCTACTGCACCGTACGTTCGGCTCGATACATTCAAATCCGGTGGCGAATGTCAGAATTTAGATAAAAAACAGTTCCCCGCGAGGCCTTTTTCAGTTTCCGGCATCACTTATCCA